>JANTGU010000094.1 GCA_024762735.1 Bacteroidales bacterium
TTCGTTTTGGGTCGCTCCCGAAAGCTTTCGGGATTGGCTCCCTGCCCGAATGTGGTCAGGCGGGGTTTCTTTTCGACAAAAGAAATGAGCATAAAAAATCTATTGATGCTGTCCCACTACGGTAAACAAGTCCTGTCCGCAATTTATAATTTTTCCAAATACCCATGCCGCCCTCTCTCCAATACAACGACGACAACCCGCCAATTGTCTATCCTAAATATATTGTTACTTTTGCTTTTTTGTAACCCAATTATTATGAAAACATCTTACACTCTTTTGGCCAAAAGTATCTTATTGGCACTACTTGGCTTTTTTGCTGTTCAGGCAACAGCGCGAACCATCAAAACCAGCCACACCGGCAAACCATCACTGGTACTAACAGGTAAATCAGATTTAAAACTTCAGCTTACCAACATGGTTGGATACATTAAGTTTACTTATGTTGAAACCGAGAAAGGAACTTTTGCCCGCATGCAGGTGAACCATTACGCCAAATCGCAGCAGGTTGGAAATCCTGAGCTGCCCGTCAGGGGCCGGCTTATCGAAATCCCGCAGGATGCCACCCCCGTGGTAACGATTACCGGATATAACCTCAAAGAGTACAATCTCAGTGATAACGACATTCCCTACAAGCTAATCCCTTGCCAGGGACCTCAGTCGAAATGTGGTGCCAACCCCGAGTTTTTTTGGAACAAGGAAAACTATAAGGTGGATGCTTTTACACAGTCAAAACTGGTTACGGTGGAGGTGCTGGGTCAGATGCGTGCCGTCAGAATCGCGCGTATCAACATCAACCCCATTCAGTACAACCCTGTTAAAAACACCCTTCGTGTTTACGAGAACCTCCGTTTTGAAGTTACTTTTGAGGGAGCTGATTTGGCCAAAACCAACCGGTTGAAAAAACGCTATTACTCGCCCTATTTCGAGGCTGTTTACCAGCAACTGCTTAACTATACTTCGCCGCTGTCGCGCGACTCACTAACCACTTATCCCGTTAAGTACGCCATCGTTTCCGACCGTATGTTTGAAAACCAGCTTCAACCCTTTATTGAATGGAAATCTAAAAAAGGATTCAACGTAGTGGTAGGTTATACCGATGAGATTGGCAATACCAAAGAAAATATTAAAGCCTGGTTAGAAAACCTGTACAACCAGGGAACCCCCGAAGACCCGGCACCCTCGTTTGCCCTTTTCGTGGGCGACATTGCCCAGGTGGATGTTTGGAACAACGGAAACGGGGTTACCGACCGTAACAGCTGCGAATACACCAACGACCTGTTCCCGGAACTCTACTACGGCAGGTTCTCGGCTGAAACCACCGGCCAGCTTCAACCCTACATCGATAAAACCCTGGAATATGAACAATACCTGATGCCCGATCCATCGTATCTCGACTCGGTGGTGATGATTGCCGGCATGGACAGCGGCCACGGCAACGACTGGGGGAACGGCCAAATTAACTATGGTACCATCAACTATTTTAACGAAGCACACGATATTTATTCCCACACCTACCTCTATCCCAGTTCAGGAAGCAATTCGGCAGCCATTATTCAAAATATCAGCAACGGGGTTTCCTATGCCAATTATACCGCACATGGCAGTCCCAACGGTTGGTACGATCCTTCTTTTACCATTTCTGATATTCCAACGCTGCAAAATCAGGATAAATACGGGTTGCTTATCGGCAACTGTTGCTCTACCAGTGAGTTTCAAACCGATTGTTTTGCCGAAGAAATTGTGCGTGCCGAAAACAAGGGAGCTATAGGATACATTGGCGGTTCCAACAGCACTTACTGGGATGAAGACTACTATTTTGGCGTGGGCGTGGGAACCATTAGCGAAAACCCGCCTTCTTACGAGCAAACCGGGCTGGGAAATTACGATCGTGCCTGGCATGATCATGGCGAGCCTTATGCAGATTGGTTTACCACCATGGATCAACACGTGTTTGCCGGTAACTTTGCCGTGTCGGAAAGTGGCTCTGATGCAGAACAATATTACTGGGATATTTACAACCTGATGGGCGACCCTTCGCTGATGATCTATTATTCCGTTCCTGATGCCATGCCGGTAACCGCGCCATCCACCATCCTGGTTGGCATGAACACCCTTTCGGTTACAGCAGTGCCTTACGCCTATGTTGCCTTGTCGATGGCCGGGGATTTGAAAACTGCTGCGCAGGCCGATTCGCTGGGAAATGCCACCCTGACCTTCGAGGCTTTTACCATTCCCGGCACAGCTGATATTGTGATAACGGCTCAAAACTATCAACCTTACATCTCCACCATCGAAGTGATTCCTGCCGATGGTCCCTTTGTTACTTATCAATACCACTGGGTTAATGATACCACGAACGGAAACGGAAACGGCCAGATTGATTTTACGGAGGATGTAAACCTTTCCGTGTCGATGGAAAATGTGGGTAACGATGATGCTGACCCCGTGATGGTAACCCTTTCGGTAAACAACGACCCCTTTGTTACCCTGGAAGACAGCACCGAAAACTACGGGCTTATTGCCGCGCATGATTCAGTATTAATAGCCGATGCTTTCCGGGTGTTAACAGCATCCGACATCCCTGATGGCCACATCATCCATTTTTCGTTGATGTCGGTTTATGGCAGCGATACTACGGTTTCATCGTTTGATGAGGTGGCTCATGCACCTCTCCTGTCCATGGACTCGTACACTATTGACGATGCTTCGGGAAATGGCAACGGCAAACTTGACCCCGGCGAAACCGCCTTGTTTATGATAACCATGAAAAACAAGGGTACTGCCCCGGCAACCGGTATCCAGGCACAGCTGTCTTCGGCGAGCGAATACATTACCATCAATAACCCGACAGCTGCCTATGGCAACCTTGCGCCCGATTCAACGGCCACCAATAACTTTAGTGTAACCGCGGATGCTGATACCCCCGAAGCAACCATCGCTCCATTCAACTTCGATTGGGTTGCTGATAATAGTATCAGTGGGGCCGACAGCTTTGATGTTATTGTCGGCCAAAAACCGGTAGCCATTATCGACCTTGCTTCTTCTACCATTTCACCCGATTCAATAGCTGCTTGTTTAACTATTTTAACCACCCCATCAGATAGGTTTGACCAAATACCGGATAACCTGAACGATTACCAATGTGCTTTTGTTTGCCTGGGTATTTATAGCGATAACTATGTGCTTACTTATGAAGATGGAGTCAAGTTGGCTGATTTCCTTAACCAGGGAGGCCGTATCTATATGGAAGGTGGCGATACGTGGGATTATGATTCTCCCACGACCGTACACCCCATGTTTCACATTATTGGCCTCGACGATGGTTCTGACTTTTTAAGTACCATTGCAGGTGACGAAAACAATTTCATGAATAATTATACCTTTACCTACGAGGGGGCCAACAATTATATCGATGAAATTGAACCTGACGATTCAGCCCAACTGCTGCTGATGAACATGTCGCCCGTACAAAATACGGCTGTCAGTTATTTTAACGACACTTACAAAACCGTGGGTGCAACCTTTGAGTTTGGCGGATTGGCTGACAACGAAAACTGCAACAAAGCCGGTTACATGGCTGAAATACTATCGTTCTTTGATGTTTCTTACACCTGGACAGGAACCAAAAAAACCAGGGAAACGAACAACAGTTTAGTACTCTTCCCCAACCCGGCCGCCACTCGCCTGTCAGTTAACTTTAGCAGTGTTGATGCAAGCGAATCACTGCTTGTTGTTTACGACATGGCCGGAAGAAGGGTTGTACAGCAGAGTGTAGACATCAGTGCAGGGAAAAACAAGATTAATTTAAATGTGTCAGACCTGAAAAATGGTATTTATTCAGTTGAATTAACCACCCGTGACAACGTCCAAACAGGAAAGCTTGTCATAACAAGGTAGATTTTAAAGTGAGCCCCGATCTCGGCCTCTAATCTCGGCCCCTGAGCCTGTCGAAGGGTGCCGAAGCAGCCAAAGGAATCTGCGTAGGAGGTGAATTATTCTACGACCCTGTAAGGGTCGCATATTATTAGCCCGGGGTTTTAACCCCGGGTATAAATAAAAATCGAACCCGTTTTGGCGGAATTTTTGCCCCGCAGGAAGCAAAAATTGCCCGCCCGAACGTACCGTCTGGTACGGGCAGGTGACAAAACATAAATGATTGGAATAGAAATAAATACAAAGTTATAAACGCATGAAATATTTTTACATTTTGATGCTTTCGCTGTTCGGGCTGCAAAGCATGGCTTCATCACAATGGGTAGAAGTAACCTCCTCAACCCCCTCAAAACCGGTAACAACCCTCCAATCGTCCAACATCTCCACCTTGGTATTCACGGTATCGTTGAACGGGTTTTGGAAATCGGAAGTACAAACCCCGCGCGGAAGTGCCTGGCTTATCGACCTGGGAAACAAAGTGCGAAACCTTGAAAAGGGCGCACCGGACTTACCTTATGTTTCAACCTCACTCATTATTCCCGACCTGTCGAAAATGAACGTTGAAATAGTTTCATCACAATATCAGGAGTTTCAAAATGTACTGGTCGCCCCTTCCAAGGGCAATTTATACCGCGATGTTGATCCGGCTACCGTTCCGTACGAATTTGGGCCTGTGTATCAAGTCAACAGTGAATATCCGGCAAACCTGGTCAGGCTTAACGAGCCATACATCGTTCGCGACTACCGTGGTGAATCTGTTTGGATTTATCCATTTCAATACAATCCGGTTACCAAAACCCTGCGGGTTTATTACAACATCAAAATTAAGGTCACCGAAGCAGGAGCTGCAGAAATCAATCCTTTCAACCGTACTGCCCCGTTAACCAAAATTGACAGCCGCTTTAACAACCTTTATAAAACGCACTTTCTCAATTATCAAACCTCACGCGATTACACTCCTGTTGACGAACATGGCAAAATGCTGATTATCTCCTACGGTGATTTTATGGATGAGATGCAGCCGTTTATCGACTGGAAAACAGAATCGGGAACGCCCGTGGAGATGGTAGATGTAGCCACCATTGGCAATGCCGCTGCCATCAAGCAGTACGTGGCCAACTATTACAACAATCAGGGGCTTACTTTTTTGTTGCTGGTGGGGGATGCAGCTCAGGTTCCTTCCAGCACGGTTAGCGGCAACGATTCGGATAACGATTATACCTACGTAGTAGGCAACGACCACTATCCCGACCTTTTTTGCGGAAGGTTTTCTGCCGAAACAGAAGATCAGGTGACTACGCAGGTTGACCGTATGATTTCCTATGAAAAAACTCCCGACATGTCTGACACTACCTGGTACACCCAATCGTTGGGTATCGCTTCTAACCAGGGTACCGGCGATGATGGTGAATACGACTGGGAACATATTCGTAATATCCAGGAAAATAAATTAGTACCTTACACCTATACCTATTACTATGAACTTTACGACGGAAGTCACGGGGGTAATGATGCAGATGGCAATCCCACTCCGGCAGATGTAACGGCAGCCGTAAACGATGGCGTTACCATCATCAACTATTGTGGGCACGGAAGCAACACCAGCTGGGGGACAACCGGCTTTAACAACTCCAATGTAAACGCTCTCACCAATGCCGGTAAACTGCCGTTTATTTTCTCGGTAGCGTGTGTTAACGGAAACTTTGTGAATCACACCTGTTTTGCCGAGGCCTGGATGCGCGCCGAAGATACTTTTGGTAACCCTACCGGTGCTATCAGTACCATCATGTCAACCATTAACCAAAGCTGGAATCCGCCCATGTGCGGACAGGATGCCATGGATGATATATTGGTGGAGACCTATCCCGATAACATTAAAAGAACTTTCGGCGGTGTTACCATGAACGGGTGCATGGAAATGAACGATACTTACGGTTCACAAGGATATGAAATGACTGACACCTGGACTATTTTTGGCGATCCGTCGTTAATGCTGCGCACGGCTGTTCCGCAGCCACTGGCAGTTACTCACCCGGCTACCTTGTCCACCGGCGATTTAACCCTGACCATCAACTGTCCCGTGGACGGGGCACTTGCCACCCTCAGCATGGGAGGCGAAATATTAGGTTCCGCTACGGTATCCGGTGGTTCGGCCACGCTGGTTTTCTATCCTGCCCTCGACAGTATTGGGGATGCCAAGCTGGTGGTGATTGCTTACAATCATATTCCGGCCATCGATACTATTCCCATTATTTCGAGTGATGGTCCTCACGTTTTTTATGCTTACAACACGCTCAACGATTCGTTGGGAAACAGTAATCAAATGGCTGATTACACCGAAGACATCTTTATGACCGCCTTTTTAAGCAACAATGGAAACGAAGATGCTGTGGATGTTACCGCCAACCTTTCAACATCAAATCCTTATGTTACACTTATCGATACTACCGAAGATTACGGAACCATTGCGGTTGGCGATACGGTCGGTATTTATAACGGATACCGCTTTACACTGGCCGACTCGGTGCCCGATTTAACTCCGGTTACCTTTTCGTTACAAGCGGAAGATACTTCGGGTCAGATTTACAACATGATGTTTACTATTACAGCCCATGCTCCCAACCTTCAATATATCGGTTATGAGGTGGTTGATACCACGGGTAACGGAAATGGAAACCGAAAACTCGATCCCGGTGAAACGGCCGACGTAAAGGTGTACCTGGTCAATGCGGGCTCCTCCGAAGCTTTTAACGTGGTAGGTTTGCTCAATGGCGATGGCAACTGGATTTCGATTGCCAACAACAGCATGAACTACGGCAATATGGCTGCCGGTGATACGGTAGTAGCTACCTATTCGGTAACCGCTGACGGCGATACCCCCCTTGGATACAATGCCTGGTTTACCATGAATATTAGTGCTGACTTTGGTATTTCGGCCACCGGCCAGTTTTCGATGGTAGTGGGTCAACGTCCGGTTTTGATTATTAAACTAGCTCCTACCTTGTCAGAAGACAGTCTGATGGCATGTCTCGCCGAGCTTTCTATCTCGGCTGATACTTCCGGGCTAATTCCTGCAAATCTGAATGACTACCAGGCTGTTTTTGTTTTGCTGGGTGCCTATAGCGACAATCATGTGTTAACCGATGGCGAAGGCCAGGTGTTGGCTGACTACTTAAGCTCGGGCGGAAATATTTATATGGAGGGAAGTGATACCTGGGCATACGATAGCCCCACGCCGGTACATCCTATGTTTTTTATTGATGGCCTTGACGATGGAAGTGGTGACCTCTATAGTGTTACAGGCACCGATGGAACCTTTATGCAAGGGTTCTCCTTCGAGTTTCAGGGAAACAACAACTACATCGATCACATAGCGCCCATCGATAAAGCCTTTACCATTTTATCAAACACCAGCTCAGGCTATGATGTTACAGTGGCTTATGCCGATAGTGCTTACCACACCGTGGGTTCTTCTTTTGAATTTGGCGGATTAATGGATAACCCCTACTGCAACAAATCAGGATACCTTGCTGAAATACTTAGCTTTTTTGAAGTTACCTATGTTTGGACTAATGTACCCGCCAACATGATGAGGGAAGTGGCTGTTACCGCTTATCCTAACCCCTTTAGCAGCGTGATTCATTTTCAGGTTGCCACTGACCAAAACAACCCTGTAGTATTACAGGTTTATGACCTTCAGGGACGCGTTATTTATACGCGAACAACAACCCCGGAACAAGGTACGACACAACTACAATGGGATGCTGCCGGTAATGTAAAAGCAGGGGTCTATTTTTACCGTGTTACCACCGGCAACCAACAGTCAACCGGAAAAGTGGTGTTGAGTAAATAGGGAAAGGGTGTTGTAAATTATAGTCCTGGTTGTAGTCAAACAAACATGATTCGTTTTTTTGCATGGAGCATAGTTGTTGTTCATGCTGAGCAAAGTCAAAGTATTCTGAGCCTCAATGTTCCCA
>JANTGU010000095.1 GCA_024762735.1 Bacteroidales bacterium
TGAACTAGCCAGCTGAGCCAGTTCGGAAGAAGAGTAACTCGACCCGTTAATCCAGTCGTCGGGGATGGTAAAGTTGTTGGCATTACAAATTTCAATACATTTGTCCAGCGACTTTAAAGCCTCCTGCGTACCATCCTGGTAAGAGGAAACAGGGATATTGGTAGGGCTGGAGTTTTCGTTCACGATATAAACTTTATCGTAAACCATGCTTAGGTATCCCATGGTTATTCCATGAACAAAATAGGAAAAAGCGCGGGTGAGCTCGGTTTTGTCAGTGCCGTTAATTTCGATATCCATTCCGTTGTTAATGGCTTTTATCACGTTGGCCGTTTGATTAAGGGTGGCATACATGTCGGCATAGTAGGTTTCAAAAATATAGGCGTAGGTGTACGAGGTGGTGTTGGTAAACGGAATTCGGGGCTCCATCGAAAGGTGATACATGCCGCTGTTAGCCCATGAGCAGGTACCCTGATCGGCAGCAACCCACATGGCCATCCTGGGCGAGATGCTGGAGTTGGTGGCCATAAACCAGTTGTAAAACGAGCTCTTGGCAATGCTGTACACGTTTCCCGGATCGGAAAAAACAATATCCTTGTTGGGCTTGTTTTTATACTCTACATCCAGCTCTTTTGTACAGGAGGTAAAACCAACCGTAAATAAAAAGAGGGCGAGCGAGATAATGTATTTTATTTTCATGTGTTGAGTATTTTGTATTTATCTAATTGATTGTATTTTTATGTTTTGTCATGATTTTTGCTTCCTTTGGGGCAAAAATCTCGCCAAAACAGATTTGCCTTTTTTCTTACCCGGGGTTGCACCCCTGGCTATTAATATGCGACCCTTTCAGGGTCTTTGGTCGTGCTTTTATATATTTTATTTAACATACTCCTTCCATTAAAACCATTAAAAGTTTAAGGTTAGAGAACCCGTAATTACTCTGTAGTTAGGATACCCGAAATTATCAACCGGATAGTTGGTGAGGTCGCTGCCGGAAGCTACTTCTGGGTCATATCCCTTGTAGTTGGTAAAGGTTAACAGGTTGCGTGTTTGAACCCCGATGCGAAAGCCTTTTAAAAATCCCAGGTTATGATTTTTAAGTTGCTGTTGGCTTAACGAGTAATACAGTGAAAGTTCCCGCAATTTAACAAACGATCCATCCTCTATAAAATAAGAGTTGATGCCGGTTCCATCGTAAAAGTTGTTGTAATAGTTGATGGTTTTCTTTTCGCTATTGGGTTTTCCATATTGATCGAACACCAGATCGCGTTGGTCACGAAAGGTGTACTGGCGGGTGTAGTTGTAAATATCGCCACCGCTTTTCCAGGAAAACAGAAAGTACAAGTCGAAATTAAATATTTTAAACGAGTTACCCATCGACAGGCTGAAATCGGGATTTCCATCGCCAATTTGTACTTTGTCGCCCAGTCCGTCGCCATCAAGATCCACTTTTATCGCCAGTTCATTGGTCGTGCTTTGGCTGCCTTTCGGAACAACGTATCCATCTGAGTTTACCTCGTAATCGTCGATGGTTTTTCCTTCAGGGAGCTGTTGTGCCATCTGATCAAGTGTCCGTACCCAATCGTACCCGTACATAATGCCAAAGGTTTCGCCGCTTTTAATGTAGAAAGCATTTCGCGGGCCGGTGGTATATTCGGGAATGTCAATGGCAATAACTTCTTGACGAATTCTGTCAAAGTTGAGGTTAACATTCCAGCTAAAGTTTTTGCTGGTAAAAAATCTTCCGTTTAGGGTTGCTTCCCATACTGTAGCTCCCAGGGTTCCCACATTTTGCCATTGGTTTGGAAATCCAAGGTGTGATGGCAGGGGTGCCAGGGCAAAAGCATCGTTGGTAACCGATCGCGAGTAGGTTCCCTCGAAGGAGAACATTTTTAAGAAATCGACATTCAGGCCCATTTCCAGTTCGGTAGTTTCTGACGGTTTTAAATCGGCGTTACCCAGGTTTCCGGGAATAACATTGCCATTGGTTACATCAAAGGTTTCGTACTGATAAGAAAACCCTGGTCGCTGGCCCGAAGTACCAATGGAGGCTCTTACTTTCAGCTCGTCAATACCCTGAATGGTGACATCTTCACTAATTCGGTATCCCAGCGAGAAACGGTAGTAAGGATTCCAACGCACGTTGGCTCCAAACAGCGATGAGGCATCGTAGCGAAACAGTGCCGACATCAAATATTTGTCTTTATAATCGGCATCAACAATACCAAAATAGTTGATGGAAACTATTTTACCTTCATACGAATCCATACTGGCTTTGGTAGGGTCGGTGTTTCCCAATTGCGGGACGCCGCTAACCACGAAGTCTTTTCCCAAAACCCAATAATCGTTGTAGCTGCTGCTTTCAAAAAGGTAGCTTAATTTAAGTTTGGTAGTAAAGTCGTCAAACTGTTTATTCAGATTAGCGGTAACCTGAAAGTTGTTGTTCATTTCGGCGTAATTGCTTTTATACAGCGACCCGCCAATGGTTTGCCCGTTTCCGGCCAGGTATCCTTTGGGGGTGTAGGTATTCCAATATTTACTACGGAATTCGTAAGTATATTTTGCCTTCATCGAAATCCACCGGAATGGACTCCAGGTACCATTTACATTACCTATCAGGCTGGTTCGCTTTGCCAGTTTTTCTCGGTAGTATAACGGGTAGAGCGGGTTTTCGGCCACACTCCACGGGTCAGGTAATATTTTATACGGGGTGCCATTGTCGTTGGGTGCTTCCAAATCTACATCGGGTGAAACAAAAAGCAGGTCGTTAAACGATTTATAGGAACCCGGGTTGTTGGAATTGGTAAAAACCATAAGGTTTGAAGTGGAAAGTTTTAAAGTAGGAGTGAGGTGATAATCGAGGTTAACCCTGAGGTTGTTTCTGGTGTATCCTCCGGTGGAAAAGATAATGCCGGTTTGGCGGTTTCGCTCGTAGGAAACAAGGAAGTTCATGTTTTTCATACCCCCTGCTACCGAAAGGTAATTATTAATGTAGGTACCATCGTGATAAAACTTTTTCTGATGGTCGATAATCCTGGCGTAAGGCTGATCGGCCCAGGCGCTATCAGTAACCTTTCGGCTTCCAATTAAAATATTGCCAAGCGAATCGTACAAAACACCCCTGTACTTGGTGTAGTCGGTATGCTCTTCCCAGTCGTCAGCCAGTTGGTAGGGGTGATGGGTGGCTTGCTCGATATAGTGCGGTATTTGTTGAATCCCGTACTCCGACCGAAAGGTGACATTTGTTTTGGAGCTAAGGTTTTTTCCTCGTTTGGTGGTAATAACCAACACCCCGTTTCCGGCTCGTGAACCATACAGAGCTGCTGCGGCAGCCCCTTTAACCACCTCCAGCGATTCGATGTCGTTGACGTTAATATCGGCCAGGTTGGTGTTGGTAATAACGCCATCGAGCACAACCATGGGGGCCTGATTTCCTAAAAAAGAGGTTGAACCCCGAAGTCTGATGGCTGCTCCCGAACCGGGAAGTCCCCCGGCCTGTACAACTGTTACTCCTGCTACTTTTCCCTGCAGCGCTTGCACCGTAGATGGTGCCGGTGCACTGTTTAATTTTTCATCTCCCACTTTAGTAACACTAATGGTAAGGTTCTTTTTAGGCGTGTTGGCAGCAACACCGGCCACGATAACCTCGTCAAGGCCAAAAGCATCTTCGTGCATGGAGATGTTTATTGTGGTTTTATTCCCAATTTCAACTTCGGTGGTTTGCATTCCCATGAATGAAAACTTTAGCTTTTTGGCTTCAGGGCTAACAGTTATCTGATAGTGCCCATCCAAATCGGAAACCGTGCCGTTGGCGGTTCCTTGTTCAACAATAGTAGCCCCGACAATGGGCGTGTTATCAGATTGGAATGTAATCATACCACTGATAACACGTCCCTTTTGCTGTTTTTGCTTTAGTGTGTCATCAACAGCCGGGGTTGCGTTTTTAACAGGCGAAGTGCTTATCACGTAATAATCGCTTCGAAGCTTGCGGTATCTTAAATCGGTATTGTTAACCAGTAAATCAAGTGCCTTTTCGATGGTGGGACTGTTGATTATTTTTTCCGGTGATTCAATCTTTATAGTCTCGGATGCCTGAACATCAACCGTGATGGAAACATTAAAACGGCTTTCAAGGTTGCTTACAACCTTTTCAAGTGTTTTAGCTTCGTTAGCAGGCTGTTGTGCCGATAATCCAAAACTGTTTTTTGGAAAAAGGGTTAAAAATAAAGACAAAAAAATGGCCGTAAACGCAAGTGTAACAACTTTTGTTTTCATATTGCTTTATTGGTAAGTGAATAAATTTATTTTGATTCGATATCTGTTTGGAGAATTTGTGATAATGCATTAATTATCAACTGTTCGTCGTCGGTGGGCGCCGATCCGTACAGCTTTCGGTCAAGCTGATTTTTATCAGTGATATTGACCTCTACGCCATAGCTGTCATCCAGAAACTGTACCACCTCTTTTACGGTGCAATTGTTAAAATGCACCTTGTTGCTTTTCCAGGATGCATACAGAGCGGGGTTTACCCTGTTGTGCATTAGCTTGCCGCTTTTGTCAACAATCACCTGTTCGCCCGGCTTTGTGATAACAAACTTGCTCTTGGTCTGTTCCGACTCAACCCTCACCTTCCCTTCGGTAAGAAAGACTTGTGTGTGTTTATTTAATTCGTTTACGGTGAACTGTGTTCCCAGCACGGTTACTGTTAGTTCCCCGGTAGAGACATTAAAAGGGTGGGCGGCATCTTTGGTGACATGAAAAAAGGCTCTTCCGTGCATGTTCACTGCGCGATGAAAGCTACCCCAGAAATTGGTTTTGTAGCTCAGCGTTGCATTTTTATCCAGTGTGACTTCGGTGCCGTCAGGAAGGGTAACCGGCATCAAATCTGCCGTGCTGTTTTGATAGCTTATCGGTCGCGTTTGACTGGCGAAGTAGAGTGCCGAGCCAACCAGCATCAGTCCGATAAATACAGCAGCTACCCTTACCCAGCTGTTCAGCCTTCGTTTTCTGATGATGGTGCTGTCCTGCTTGATGGCTTCCAGTAAACGCTGTTTTGACTGCTCAACATCAAAGGGTTTATTTTCAAAAACCTTTTGATGAAAAGCCTTTTCCCAGGCAGCAAATTCCTTAGGATGTTGCTTGCGAAATGCTTCAGCCTGCACTATTTGATCAGCAGAAGCTTCGCCTGCAAAATAGCTGGCCAATATATTTTCAATAGGTGCTTTCAAAGGATTAATTTTTGATTGTTTTCAATGTGTAAGCATGATTTTCATCACTGATACGGATAAAGTACAATCCTCTGTTCCAATCATCAGTTTGTAACCTGACGGATTTTCCGGAGGTAACTTCTCTTGTTTCAATTTCTTTGCCGGTAAGGTTGTAAACCGTAACCCGAACAGGGTTTTCAGTAGCTGAACTCAAATCGAGGGTAAGTTTGTTGCTAAACGGGTTAGGGTAAGCCACTGAGGTTGAAAGTGGATTTTCATCAATCCCTACATACTTGCGTTTCAGTTCTGTTTCGGTACTCCAGCTGTTTTGATACCATTTGCCGTTGGTTTTGGCACGTACTCTGAACTTGTATTCTTTTTCAGGATCCACCACCATGTGGATGGATGTATCGGTGGATTGGTCGGAAATAGTAACCCAATTTCCCCCGTTTACACTTTTTTGTATCTCGAAAGCCTGGGCTTCGGCTTTTTCGGGATAACTCCATTGTAAATCGAACTCGATGGAATCAGACCATATTTCGGGGGTTTCAATCATGGGTTCGGGAATGATGTTCATGGTTGCGCCCACGATGGAGGTGTAGCTGCCGGCATTAAAGCTGCCTCTTATTTTGTACCATCCGTTGGAGGCTCCCCACCATCCCATGTTAAGATGATAGTAATAGGATCCGTCCTCATCAATCCTCAGCCCGTCGCAAACTACCGAGTGGCCACCTCCCGAGTTGTTTTCTACCGCCAGCACGGCCGGTTTTTTATACACCATGTTGCTGTCGAGCAACGTCCAAAATGTAGAGGAGCTCCGGGAACGATACAAGGCTGTGAACCTAAAATGATGTGCCAGAGCCGTTGGGATTCTGTTCACATTGGAGGTGGATCCGTTGCTTTCAAAGTCCATCTGCAAGGCCACGGCACAATGATAGGCCACTTCTCCGGCGGCTTCCCGCTGCTCGGTGGTAGAATATTTTGACCGGTATCTTTCCAATGCTAACGGCCAGGCGTATTCAGTATTGCCGAAATTCGCCGTGTAAGTTCCCCTGCTGCTTCCCGAGTTATCAGTATAAGTGTAAGATCCTACTCCTTTTGGAGGCCAGGTGTAGTGATGCAAAATAGTAGCTTGCGAAATGGCCACGCATCCTGCAGCATAATGGTTGGGTGTAAACAAGTTGGTTACGTTGATTAAATGGCCATCGGCATCATGACAGTTTACCTGTCCCCACATGGTGTGTACGTAAGGGCCGTAAAGTGTTGCCGCTTGCCTGTTGCCACGATTGTCAACGTTATTTAAATCGTTGTAAGCAATCTCTTTCAACAGCGAAAAACCGGTTTCTTTTTCAAACGAATTATCCAGCGCAAAATCATTATCGAACGAGTAGGCCAAAACAGGACTTTGAGTATTGGTAGTCGAAACCACCACGAAACCTTGTGGTGCTAACTCAAAAAGATACACGCGCTCGGGGGCATTGTCGGAAGTAAAAAGCATTTGCTGATTACGAATGGAAAAGCCATTGACTTGCTGCGTGCTTATAAACTGATTGGCCGCTGCTTCTGCCTGTCTGTTGCTGATAACTTGTGCTGACAGGCTTATTGGAGCAATTGTCAGAATCAAGATAATAAGGATAATGTTTTTTGCTGTTTTCATCCAATTATTTTAGTGTAAAGGCTGTATAAAAGAGCCGTGAAAAGCACTCTTTTATACAGCTTTAACAGGAAATTATTTAAAAATAACTTTACCGCTTACAGGTACGTTGTTAATTTTCAAGGTGTAAAAATAGACTCCCGTGCTCATGTTCAAATTTGATTTTGACAGTTGAACCGAGTGATGTCCGGTGGTTTGATTTCCCAGGTTTTGGCTGCTAATCATCTTTCCGGTAACATCAAAAAGTTGTACCTGAACATCAGCAGCTTTATTAAGTGTAAAATCAATATTGACCCTGTCGGTAGCAGGGTTAGGATAAACGTTAACCACTTCACCATCAGCAGTAATTTCATCAACACCGGTATTGTTTTTAAACCAGGTCAACACTTCATCAAAAATGGTTTCTGTATTTTCTCTGGTATCGATGCGTGCAGTTTCGAAAGCCCAGGTCATTACATAGCCGGCACTTGGCTTGTTTACCAATCCACAGGCTTTGCCATAGAACGGATAGCCATTGGGTCCCATGTTGTACATGGCAGTGGCATTAGGAGTGATATCAAAAGCATCAGCATACCACAAGCCCTCAGCGTAAACCCAGTTGATAGGCGTAAAGGTAGAAATGCCATTTCCGGGTGCTGCATCAAGTTGAAGCAGGTTAATTCCATCATCATCTTTATGCGATTGGCCAATGTAAGTTTGAATACCCATGTAGTCGTAAATAAACTGACCGGTCGTAAAGTCGATGGGAGCCGCAACTACGTCATACATAAAGTCAAGACCCTGTAGCCAAACATCACCCCCATTGTCGATATACTGAATCAGGCTTTCGTTAAATTTATAATTGTTGGTATCGCTTACATCCCATAAGTTCAGATTGGCACCATCGTTTCCCGTGTACCAAATTACCATCTGATATTTACTCAAGGTGATAAGGTCGGGAGCTTTACCGGTTACAACGGTGTTGTAGATATCGTAGGTGTAGCCTAAATCGCTAAGCGTGGTATCGATAACCAAATAGCGGTCAACGCCATTGGCATTATCGTTTACCA
>JANTGU010000096.1 GCA_024762735.1 Bacteroidales bacterium
CAGGGGGTATCGGGTTCATTCCACGAAATTGCAGCACGGCAATATTTTGCTGACAAGTCTTTCGATTTGATTCAATGCAACTCGTTTAATGTTTTGTTTGATGCCTTAAAATTCGGAGAAGCCAATTTTGCCGTGGTGGCTATCGAAAACAGTGTGGCAGGCAGCATCATACCCAATTATGCGCACATCAAGGATTCGGGATTCAAAATCCTGGGAGAAACCTATTTGCGTATCGAACAGCACCTGATGGGACTTCCCGGGCAAAAGATTGACGATATTAAAGAGATTCACTCCCACCCCATGGCCATTGAACAATGCACCGAGTATCTGAACCCGCTGCGGCGAAAGGGTGTCAGAATTATCGACAGTGAAGATACCGCCTTAAGCGCTCAACGAATCAACGAAGGAGGATTACAGCACGTTGCTGCCATTGCCAGCCGGCTTGCCGCGGAAAAGTATCATCTTGAAATATTGGAAGAAAGCATCGAGACCAACAAAAAAAACTTTACCCGGTTTTTAATCCTTTCGGGTGAAGAACCACACAACGAGACCAGCACTCCGAACAAATCGAGCATCTGCTTTAAACTGCCTCATGAGCAAGGAAGCCTCTCTCAGGCCCTTTCGGTGCTGGCATTCTATAAAATTAACCTGACTAAGATACAATCACTGCCCATCGTCGGGCAAGAGTGGCAATACCTCTTTTACGTTGACTTATCTTTTTCCGATTACGACAAATACCGGCTGTCGCTCAAAGCCATCGAGCCGCTAACCAGCGAGTTGCAGATATTGGGAGAGTATCAACAAGGAGAACGTCCCGGTGAAAACAAAAAAGAAATGGTAAACCAGTTAAATCATCAGCTATGATTATTAAACCTGCCAACCGGTTAAACAGCGTGGAAGAGTACTATTTTTCCACCAAACTGAAAGAGATAAGAAAGATGCAGCAATCGGGCATCGAAATCATCAACCTCGGTATTGGAAGCCCTGATATGGCTCCGGAAGAAAAACTCATATCCAAACTGATGGAAGAGAGCGTCAAGAAAAGCAATCATGCCTACCAGAGTTACACCGGTATTGATGAGCTGCGGGAAGCTTTTTCCGACTTTTATCGCAATCATTTTGGTGTAAACTTATCGAAATCAGAGTTTTTACCCCTGATGGGGTCTAAAGAGGGCATCATGCATATATCGATGGCTTTTTTAAACCCGGGGGATGGTGTACTGGTACCCGACCCCGGCTATCCAACCTACGAAGCTGTTAGCAACCTGCTGGATGCCACGGTAACAAAATACCAACTCACGGAAGCAAACAACTGGTATCCCGATTTTAAGTCTCTGGAAAAGCAAGACTTGTCGCGTGTTAAGCTAATGTGGGTAAACTACCCTAACATGCCCACGGGAAGCAAGGCCACCGGAAAACTGTTTCAGCAACTGGTGGACTTCGGAATAAAGCACCAAATATTAATTGTAAACGACAACCCATATAGCTTTATCCTGAACCCTGAGCAGCTCAGTATTTTATCGGCCAACAATGCTAAAAAGGTGGCCATCGAGCTAAACTCGTTAAGCAAGTCGCATAACATGTCAGGATGGCGCGTGGGAGTGCTTGCCGGTAACGAAAAGTACATCCAAACCGTGTTGCGGGTAAAAAGCAACATGGATTCGGGGATGTTTAAACCCATTCAACTGGCAGCCGTATGCGCTCTGAACACTGGAAAATCATGGTATAACTCCATCAATAAAGTGTATGCCAAACGCCGGGAAGTTGTTTTCGGCATGCTGAACACCCTGGACCTTAGCTACAACCCCAACCAGGTAGGCATGTTCGTCTGGGCAAAAATCCCCGACAGTTTTACCAACGCCGAGCATTTTTCCGATTTACTATTGCAACAGGCCGGCATCTTCATCACACCGGGATCTGTGTTTGGCACTATGGGAAAAAACCACGTGAGGGTATCGCTTTGTGCCGACGAAGAAGTTCTGAATAAAGCGGGCGAAAGAATTCATCAGTTTGTTTCATCACAAAATAAAAACGTGCTGGCCACAGCACCCTAAAGGAGAGACATTATGACAATAACCATTATCGGAATAGGACTCATTGGCGGGTCGATGGCATTGGATTTAAAAAACAGGGGCTTTGCCAAAAAGATTATTGGCGTTGATAGCAACCTCAACCACCAAAATGTAGCTTTGCTAAGCAAGATTGTGGATGAAATCGACAGTCTGGAATCGGCGATAGCCAAAGCCGATTTAATTATCATCGCCACCCCCATCAACGCTATCCAAAAGCTATTACCCACTATTCTCGACTTAATCGACGGCACCCCTAAAGTGGTTACCGATGCCGGCTCCACCAAAGCAGGGATTTGCGAACTGGTTTCCAACCACCCCAACCGTGCGCAGTATGTGGCTTCACACCCCATGGCCGGCACGGAGTATTCGGGCCCCATGGCCGCGGTAAGCCGTTTGTTCGACTACAAAAATGCCATTATCTGCGACAGAGCACAAAGCAGCAAATCTGCATTAAACACGGTGAAAAAAATGTACGATGCACTCAACATGAAAATCATCTACATGGACTCGCATCAACATGATGTTAGTGCAGCTTATGTCTCGCACATGTCGCACATATCCTCGTTCGTGCTGTCGCTGGCAGTGCTCGAGAAAGAACAAAATGAAAAAAGGATTTTAAACCTGGCCAGCGGTGGTTTCGCCTCTACCGTAAGACTTGCCAAAAGTTCGGCAGAGATGTGGGTGCCCGTTTTCGAACAAAACTCCACTTACATCCTCGAAGTTATCGAGACCTACATGGACAAGTTGCAAGCCTTTAAAACTGCCATCGAACACAACGATGAAGAAAAGCTCAAAAATTTAATTACCCAGGCCAATCAAATTCAAAAGATATTGTAAAAATGAAACATCCATGTCGAATAAATCTGACACACAAGAAAATGATTATCTGGGGGGAAGTTCCATCATCGGATTTAACAGATTTAGCGGATGTTTTTCGCTTGCGAAAAACTAAAATCTGTGTAATCCGTGTAATCCGATGAGAAAAACAAATTGCTGTTTAACAATCAAATACAAAATTATAAACACATGAAACAACCACGATGCTCTAACGTCACACCCGCCCGACCGTACTGTTCGGTACGGGCGGGCAGAGGCTTGATTATCTGACCCTGTAAGGGCCAAATCTTAATAGCCCGGGGTGCAACCCCGGGAATTAAAAACAAAAAACCCGTTTTGGCGCCTGCCCGACTGAACATCGTTCGGGCGGGGGCAGGTGACAAAACATAAAAGAATGGAAAAGAAAATTATACAAACATGAAAATAAAAAATTTAAATAATTGGGGGTTAAAAAACGACATCGAACGCCCCATGCTGATAGCCGGCCCCTGTAGCGCCGAGACGGAAGAACAGGTATTGCAGACCGCCCGCGAACTTGCCAAAAACGACAATGTAGATGTTTACCGGGCCGGCATATGGAAACCCCGCACCCGTCCCAACGCCTTCGAGGGTGTGGGCTCAAGAGGACTGGGATGGTTAAAAAAGGTGAAAGAAAAAACACGTCTTCCCGTGTGCACCGAAGTGGCCAACACCACCCACGTTTACGAATCACTAAAATACGGCATCGACATGCTTTGGATTGGGGCCCGTACTTCAGCCAACCCCTTTGCCATGCAGGAAATTGCCGAAGCACTGAAAGGCATCGACATTCCGGTTTTTATAAAAAACCCCATCACCCCTGACCTGGAACTGTGGATAGGCGCCATCGAACGAATATACAATGCCGGCATTACACGGGTAGGTGCCATACACCGAGGGTTTTCCAATTACGAAAAAACCATGTACCGCAACCTGCCCCAATGGCAAATCCCCATCGAGCTAAAATCGAGAATCCCGGAAATTCCCATCCTGAGTGACCCCAGCCATATCGGTGGCAAATCGGAACTGATTTATGACCTCTCGCAACAGGCCATGGATCTGAATTTTGAAGGATTGATGATTGAAACCCATCTTAACCCCAAAGCCGCTCTTAGCGATGCCCGCCAGCAAATCACTCCCGATGAACTTGCAAGCATCATCAACAAGCTGGTAATCCGTGAACCGATGACTGATGACCAAAGGGTGCTGCACGAACTGGCGGAGCTGCGCAGCAAGATAAACATTCTCGACGACCAGTTGCTGGTAACGCTGGAACAGCGAATGAAAATTGCTGAGAAAATAGGGCTGTATAAAAAGAAACATAACCTCACCATCTTGCAAAACAAACGATGGGAAGAGATTATTTACGGTATGATCAAAAAAGGAGCGGAAAAAGGCATCAGCCGTCTTGCCATCAACCGGATTTTTAAAGCCATCCACCAGGAGTCGATTAACCATCAGACCGAAGTGATGAAAAAAGATAATTGAATGACCCTGTAAGGGTCAAACCTTATTAGCCCCAGGTTTTAACCCGGGGGAAAATAAAAAAGGAGTCATTTGTTTTGGCGGAATTTTTGCGATCAAAAGCAAAAATTGTGACAAAACATAAAAGAAAGGATCTCAAGATGATACAAAATAACAAGCAAATGCAAAAAGACGGGCATTTTAAGATAGTGGCACCGGCATCCAAGAGTTACCTCCAGCGGGCAATGGCCATAGCTGCCCTGGCCAAAGGGACTTCGGTGATAAAGCATATCAGCTGGAGTAACGACAGCCGGGCCGCGGCCAACATAGCAACAAACCTCGGTGCCACCCTTTCCGAATCAAAAAATAACCTGACGGTGCAATCCGGTGGACTGCTGCTAAAAACCGATCATTTTTCTGCCGGCGAAGCAGGACTAAGCATCAGGATGTTCAGCCCTGTAGTGGCCATGGGGAACAACAAGGTTGTGTTTACTGGAGAAGGGTCATTGTTAAAGCGACCAGTGGGATTGATTGCGGACGCCCTCACGCAACTGGATGCCAAAGTTTCAACCAACAATGGGCTGCTTCCACTGACCATTAAAGGACCTCTTAAACCGGGAAGCGTCCATATTGACGGATCGTTGAGTTCGCAGTTGCTTACGGGGCTATTGATAACCCTGCCTCTGCTAAAGGGCTCTTCCACTATTGTTGTTGACAATCTTAAGTCGAAACCTTACGTTGACATGACCCTTTCAATCATGCAACATTTTGGGGTATCGGTAGAAAACGACGATTACCGGACTTTTAATATCAAAGGGCATCAACAATACCAGGCTACTAACTACGAGGTGGAAGGCGACTGGAGCGGGGCTGCCTTTTTTTTGGTATTGGGTGCCATAAATGGTTCTGCTGAAGTAATCAATCTAAACCCGGCTTCCGTACAGGCAGACCGCCAAATCATGGAAGCACTGGAAAAAGCAGGAGCAGCTATCAAATTCACCGACCATTCTGTAATGGTCAAAAGAAAAGCCCTCAACGCCTTTAAGTTTGATGCTACCCACTGTCCCGACCTATTCCCTCCCCTGGCTTGTCTGGCTTCCCAATGTAATGGCACCAGCGTGATTAAAGGGGTTTCCCGACTTACGCACAAAGAGAGCAATCGAGCCAAAACCATCCAGCAAGAGTTTAATAAAATGGGCATCAACATCGAATTAAAAGATGATCAAATGTTTGTTACCGGTGCCACCTCCCCCACCCCATGCACCATCGATTCGCACAACGACCACCGAATCGCCATGGCCGGCGGGATAATGAATACCATTTGTCAAACAGGAACCATACATATCCACAACAAGGAAGCAGTAAACAAATCGTATCCTGAATTTTTTGTGGAGATGGAAAATGGCTTAGTCGGAGTGCGACTTGAAGTCGCGCCCCGACTAAGCCACGACTAAAAAATCATATTAACGTCAACAATTTGCTGTGCAAGCGCTTGATTCACCAGGCTCCCCTTCCTTAATCCTGCATAATCTCTTGCTGAAGAGAATTCCCAATCCAAAACATGCCTCACCAACCCTGCTTTGACCGGGTTTTGATGAATATAGTTAAACAACACCTGCGGATATTGATTTTCAGGAATAAGACGCTTATTTTGTGTTATTCCATCCTTGACAATAAAACTTGAAGTAAGCCCATTAAAACAGGTTACGCATTCAGCCTTGGTTTTTTGCCTAAAAAGTGAACCGGTAAAGTTTTCCTGTTTCTGAATTGCCCGGGTATAGGAGGCAAGCATTATTCCGATTGATTTGTTCAGGTTATCCTGAGTCGGGGTGCGACTTGGAGTCGCACTCCGACTTACCGGTTGTTGAGTCGGGACGCGACTTGGAGTCGCACTCCGACTATTTGCCACCTCATTCACCATCACCATCAAATGAAAATGGTTTGGCATCAGGCACCAGGCCAGAATATCGGAATACGGTGTTACAAAGAGTTTTATTTTCCTTAAAAAGTAAAAATAGTTATCCCTCGAAAAGAAAATCTTCTGCCGGTTATTCCCCTGGTTATAGATGTGATATATTTGATCGTTTTGAAATTGCATGACAACAATTATTCACCAACTCATAATATCTTTGCTGTACACTCGAAGCAATTCACAACTAATTGTGTTTACGAGTCTGTTTTAATACGTCAGCAAGATAGCAAGAAATATCAAAGCACACAAGTATCTAGCTCGTCTGTTTAATTCTTTCTTATTATCATCCGGGAAAATCCACTTGCAACAAAACAAAGCCTCCTCAGCTACATTATGGCATGGTAATTGCAAATTTTCGTGTCAAAAATTAAATGCATGAAAAACGTTGTTATCCTCTCGGTATTTTCCATTTTCCTTTTTTCTTCCTGCACAAAAAACACCCCCCTGCCCGATCCGGTGCCCATCACCCTTAACCAAAAAGCCAAAGCGGTAGTTACGGCCAACAACCAATTTGGACTGGAACTTTTTAAACAACTGGCAGATACAGGTAACGCCGAAAATAACCTGATGATTTCACCCCTGAGCGTGTCGCTCGCCCTATCCATGACCTACAATGGTGCTAAAGCTGAAACCAAAACGGCTTTTGATAACACCCTGCACTTTGACGGGCTTACCCTTGAAGAGGTGAACCAGTCAGCTAAAACCCTTACCGATGCCCTGCTGTCAGTCGATCCGAAAGTTACCCTGAACATTGCCAATTCGATTTGGTACAAGCAGGGATTTGAGGTTGAAAATGATTTTATGGAAAGGAACACCACGTACTACGATGCTGAAATCCAATCGCTGGATTTTAATGCATCGCAAAGCGTCAACACCATCAACCATTGGGTGGATGACAAAACCAATCATAAAATTGACAAAATTGTGGACGGGTTAAATCCTGAAGACAGAATGCTGCTTATCAATGCCATCTATTTTAAAGGCGACTGGCGCAACCGGTTTGAAGCATCAGAAACGGCTGACGAACCTTTCTATTTTGAAAACGGTCAATCGGTTTTTACACAGATGATGCACACCTCAGGCAGCTACCCTTATTTTGAGAACGATGTTTTGGATGCTCTGGAAATGCCTTACGGACAAGGAAACTTTAGCATGGTAGTGCTATTGCCCAAAGAAGGCCGGCAGGTGGCAGATATTTTAGATACCCTTGATAAGGAAACATGGAACAGCTGGCAGGATCAGTTTGCTTCGGTGGATGATGTTCCGGTCTCCTTTCCCAGGTTCAAGTTTAGCTACGATAAGAGTTTAAAAGAAATCCTGTCAGCCATGGGGCTTTCAGAAGCCTTTAGCGATGAGGCGAACTTTACAGGCATTAACAAAGATGGCGGGCTCTCTATCAGCGAAGTCAAACACAAAACCTACATCAACGTTGATGAGGAGGGCACTGAAGCGGCTGC
>JANTGU010000097.1 GCA_024762735.1 Bacteroidales bacterium
TTGACCAGGCAGAGCTGGTGGTGGGCATCAATGCACCGGGTTGTGCTGCCTATACCCGCAAGCAACTGGATAAGCTCACCGATTTTGTAAAACGTCCGCAGGTGGGTGCCAAAGGGTTGGTTTATGTAAAATATAACGAGGATGGTTCTTTCAAATCGTCGGTGGATAAGTTTTACAACCAGGATGACCTGAAAGCCTGGGCTGAAAAATTTGACGCCGAACCCGGCGACCTGATGCTGGTGCTTTCCGGCGAAACCGATAAAGTACGCAAGCAGCTTAACGAGCTCCGTTTGGAAATGGGTGATCGTCTCGAACTTCGCGACCCGTCGGTTTACAAACCCCTTTGGGTGGTCGATTTCCCGTTGTTGGAGTGGAATGAAGAGCACAACCGCTATCAGGCCATGCATCATCCCTTTACCGCTCCCAAACCCGAAGATGTCAGCATGCTGGACGCTGAACCCGGCAAAGTAAGGGCTAACGCCTACGACCTTGTGATTAACGGTGTTGAAATTGGGGGTGGTTCTATTCGTATTCACAACCGTGAACTGCAAAAACGGATGTTTGGCATTCTCGGCTTTACCGAAGAAGAGGCTCAAAACCAGTTTGGCTTTTTAATGAATGCCTTCGAGTACGGGGCTCCTCCTCACGGGGGCATCGCCCTTGGTTTCGACCGCCTGGCAGCCATGTTCGCCGGTCAGGACTCCATCCGCGAGTTTATTGCTTTCCCGAAAAACAACGCTGGCCGCGATGTGATGATAGATTCTCCCTCCACCATCTCGGATGTGCAGTTGGATGAATTGCATCTAAGCATTAAAAAGTAGTTAAACAAAAACATATAACTATGTAATTATATCTGTTTTTGTGCTATTTTTGCGTTTTCAATAAAACACAGGAAGATGGTCTTTTTAAAAATATTTCTCTTTAGTATCGTTCTTTTAGGCGTTGGCTTTGCCGGCATTGGCATCAAGATGCTCTTTAAAAAGAATTACACCTTTAAAAAACAGTGCTCTACCGTTGACCCGAATACAGGGAAACGATTAGGATGTGCCTGCGGAACCGGGTCGTGCCATAACGACAAAACCAAAAAGAAAGCTATGGTAACGCCAAAGCTTGTTTCAGTTCAGACATATTCCGGGGCTTCGAAATAATTTTTTTGTCCTTATCCAACACGAAAAAGGTGGGGGTGCCGGTGATGCCGTACTCCAAAGGAATTTTTCCGTCCCAGCCCAACCCCTCGGCAATGTTAATCCAGTTAAAATCATTATTGTTTACAGCCTTTTTGAGCTCCTTGATATCATCATCAACCGAAACGGCAACCACTTCGAAAGCTCCTTGGTTTTTGTCGTAAATCTGTTTTAGCTCCGGGAGTGTTTCAGTACAATGCGGACACCAGCTGGCCCAAAACACCAACACTGTTTTCCTGGCATTCAGTTTGTACAGGTCAAACGGCTTCCCGTAAATATCATCAGTGGCTATTTTGGGTGCCGCTGCCCCTATGGCCAGTTTTTTTGCTAAATCCAATTTGTTTTGGACCTCTTTTCGGGTGGAGTCTTCACAAATGTTTTCGGCAGCATTGGCGTTGTCGAGATAGATGAGTAGTTGGTCAAAACCCACTGTTTCGAAACCGCCCACAAGGTAATCCAGCACGTAGCCATACACTTCACCGTTGAGGGTAGCTTTTTCAAGCAGGGTGTCAACGGCAGGTTTCATGGCCTCTTCGGCTTGCTCTTTGGTCATGTTTTTATTCTGATAGAGTTGCAGGTAGCCCACCAGTCGTGACGAAAGAATAGAGGAGTTTATCAAAGCAGTATCATAAAAGTCGATATGGTCGAGAAAATGATTTTTAAGATACGCCGTCTCTTCCTCTTCCGATAAACCGGGAGGAGGAATAACAGGCCAGTCGGACCGGATATACCGGGTAGCCAGCTTGTCAGGATCGTTTAGCGTGGCCGCTTTTACCGTGTTGGCAATTTGATCTTTTAAAAAATTGTACTGCTTGACCATGACATCATAAAATGAATCATCTTTCGGATAGCTCCTGATGGTAGGTCGAAGCAGGTTCAGCTTATTTTGATTGGTAACCTTGGCGTAAATATAATCGTAATAGATTTTGTTTTCTTTAGAAGTTAAAAAGTGAATGTCATCCTGGGTGGTTGAACCGGTTGTTTCAAAGCTGATGTTCTCGTTGTTAAAAACCAGTTCAAGCATATTTTGAGGACTGACATACACCACGTACATGCCCGGTTTGGCATCAGAGAGGGTAAATTTAAAAGCCCCCTGCTGGTCGGTTTTAGCCGTATCGACAATTTGCTGGTTGCCCTCGTGGTATTGAATCAGGTAAACATTTTTATCGGGGATGCCCTTAAATTTTCCATCGATGGTATATTGTTGGGCAAAGGTGGTTAGGATACCCGTTAAAAGTAGAAAAATCGTTAACTTGAATTTCATGGTTTTTACGTTTTGTGTAAAAAAATATCTGACAAATTTATAGAAGTTATGTTATCAATAAGAAAAGCTGGCTAATTTTGTGAATATTTAATAATTATATGAAATTTATTAAAACAGAGGAGCGTGGATTTATTGGTATTGTTACCCTTGACAACGACCGAAAACACAACTCGTTAAATTTTGAAATGCTGGATGAAATCGTAGAGGCGGTTTCGGTTTTTGAGGATCTGGGAAAAAGGGTTGTTATTATCCGGGCCAATCCGGGTAAAGCTGTTTGGTGCGCTGGGTTGAGAATCGACCAGCTGCCTGACCCCGAAAACGACCCGGTACCTTACGAGTACAACCTGGAAAAGGTGCTGAAAAAGCTGGAGCAATATCCAGGTGCGGTGATGGCCATGATTGAGGGTAGTGTGTGGGGAGGCGGATGCGAGCTGGCTTTTTCGTGCGATATTCTTATCGGTTCGGCTTCCTCGTCGTTTGCCATTACCCCGGCAAAACTGGGTGCGCCTTATAATCCGATTCAGGTGCAGCGCGTGTTGAGTTTGGTTGAAACCAATATTGCCAAAGAGCTGTTTTTTACGGCCGAGCCCATCAGGGCTTCCAGGGCTCTGGAGCTGGGCATTCTAAATCATATTGTTGAAAAAGACAAGCTGGAAGCTTTTACCCTCTCCATGGCGGAAAAAATTGCTGCCAATGCCCCGCTAAACATCAGGCTGATAAAAAAACAGATTAATGCTCTGAGCCGTGCCACGGTTGAAATGGTCAATACCCAGGAGATAAAAAAGATGGTGGCGGCATCGTTTTACAGCCACGATTTTAAGGAGGGAAAAAAAGCCTTTTTGGAAAAACGAAAACCTGAATTTTCAGGTGAGTGACAATGTTTACCGCAACTAATCAGTGTAATGTACTTGAATAAAATATTTAATAAATTGAATGATATTTTTTATTACCCACCCCTTTATCCCCTCCGGGTGAGGGGAATTAGTGGCATTCATTTTATTAAATATTTTTTCATGGCATTTCAATTTGAGCTTTGTAAAATCAGAAAATAAATTCCTTTATTCCCCTCCATTGGAGGGGCGCAGGGGTGGGTTAATTAATTTACTTATTTATTTTCTGATTTTTCAACCTTATATGTTTACACTGATTAGTTACTATTTACCGATTGTTATACCTTTGTAAAAATTATCAAACCGGATGAAAATGATCATTAAGATTACCTCTTTTCTGTTGGCCGTGGCAGCTCTGTTGTTTGCCATCACCCCCATGGAAGTAAAGGCTCAGGCTCCCACTACCCAGGATTGTAAGGGAGCCATCGCCGTGTGCGATTATATCTACCACGAAGATTCAACCGCCAGTGGGTATGGCAACTATTACGAAATTCCAACCGGGCAAGATTGCTCCACAGGACACTGCATGGATGGAGAAAAAAACAGTAGATGGTACGTCTTTACCGTGATTCAGTCTGGACAGCTGCGGTTTCAGATTACTCCCGTCATGCAAACCGATGATTACGACTGGGCGGTTTTTAACATTACTACCTACTCCTGCGACGACATCAAACTGCATCCTGACTGGATGATGCGCAGCTGTAACGCGGCAGGAGGAGCGGGATACCAGGGTGCTACCGGGATTAGTACTGCCAACGGGGGAAACACAAATTGTAGTAATGGAGGCAACACCAACAAATGGAACGCCGACCTTACTGTCTTTGAAGGCGAAACGTATGTGCTGGTGGTGAGCGACTGGACACAAACACCGGGAGGCTACACCCTTGACTTTTCGGCTTCCAGTGCCGTAATTTTTGATGACCAGGCTCCTTTTATCGAGCATATCGGAAGTGATCAGATTACCACCTGTGGCACAAACGAGTTGTTGATACGTTTTAATGAAAAAGTTAAATGCTCCTCGGTGGATGCCGGTGATTTTTCGTTAACAGGCCCCGGTGGCCCTTATGTGATTGACAGCATCTATGGCGAAACCTGTAGTCTGGGTGGCGATCCCAACGAAAAGGAGTTTACACTCTATGTTACGCCACCGTTTACCCGGGGTGGCGATTTTGAGTTAAAAATAAATGCTTTCAGCTACATCTCCGATGCCTGCGATAATTATGCTTTGCCGGATACCTATCCCTTTACCGTCGATCTGGAATCACCTACAGCCTCTGCCGGCGATGATCAAACCATTAATTATGGAACAACCACGGTGCTTAACGGGAGTGCTTCGGGAGGATCGGGCAATAACAGCTATCATTGGGAGCCGGATACTTTGCTGGTTGATCCCGATGTGCAACAACCCACCACGGTGAATTTAACCGCCAATGCCGAGTTTTATTTAACGGTCACCGATAACAACAGCGGCTGTACAGGTGAAGATACCGTGATGGTCACCATCGAGGGCGGTGAGTTATTCAACAGCGTTTCCGCCAGCTCCGATGCAATTTGTAATGGCAATCAGGTAGTGCTTTTCTCAAATGCCGGGGGAGGTTCGGGAAACTATACCTACTTATGGACTTCCGATCCTGAAGGCTTTAACTCAACGCTGGCCAATCCGGTAGATTTTCCATCTCAAACCACTACCTATTTTTTAGATGTATTTGACGGGTTTACCCATTCCACGGGGCAGGTAACCGTAACGGTGCATGAGCTTCCGGTTGCCAATGCAGGCGATGACCAGATTATCAACCCGGGAACACCCACAACACTGCACGGTGAAGGTGCCGGAGGCGATGGTAGCTTTACCTTCCACTGGGAACCCGCAAGCTACCTGGTGGATAATGAAATTCAAAATCCGGATACAAAACCACTATATAATCCCACTATTTTCTCCTTATGGGTTACTGACGGGTTTGGTTGCGTGAGCAATCAGGATGATGTTTTGGTAAATCCCGCGGGAGATGCCCTGGCTGTTTTCGCAGCAGCCAGTCCTTCTAAGGTGTGCTATGGCGATACGGTGGCCATTGAGGCCTTTGCCACGGGAGGAGGGGGAGCATACACCTATGAATGGAGCTCCATTCCGGCAGGTTTTACCTCTGACCAATCTGCTTTTACCGTTTTACCTGACAGAACCACCACCTATCAACTGAAGTTAACAGATCAATATGGTAACGAGGTGAACGGGAACATCCAGGTAACGGTTTATCCATTGCCTGAAATAGACCTGATACCTGATGGTATTACTCCCATCGACGACCATACCATCACGGTTTGTGTGAGAGACAGCGTTTTGATGGACGCTGGACAGCCGGACAGCCCGTCGGGCACTACCTATTTTTGGATTGGAGAAGGGCTTACTACCAGGTATAACAAAGCCATTACCAATGGTAACCTGCTCGACGTTCAAAAGCATACGGTGCGCGTCACCCATCCGCATGAAAATAATTTGATGTGCAGCAATACCGATTCGCTGACCATTGTTTTTAGCTTTAAAGAGTGTGGCACCGGCACGGATGAGCATTTTGTGGATATCTCTGATGTGTTCAATGTCGTGCCCAATCCCAATACAGGAGATTTTAGCATTGAGTTTTCAAAAACAGTGAAGGAGGCAAAAATTACCGTATATTCCATGGATGGGGTAGCTGTTTATTCACAAAACGGGTTGGAGCATTTTAGCAAGGGAGATAAAAAGCAGATGAACCTGAACCTTTCAAAAGGAGTTTATTTTGTTCATCTCCAGTCGGGACCTAACAGTGCCGTGCAAAAAGTAGTGGTAAATTAATCTTCAATTTCAGGGCAAACCTTTTGTGATAGTTTGATGTCATTATTACATTAAAGAAGTAAACGTTTTTTTATTATTTTTGACCTCATTTTCAGGATTAAAGGATTTCTTTTTTTTAAGTTATCATTTCGACGTTTTGTTGCCGGAACGATGGGCTGAATTGAAATTCTTCTGAATAGGTCACCTTGAAACTCAATTGTTATGAAGTCTGTTTTTGTTAAGTTTTTGCTCGTTAATTTTTTTGTTCTACTATCTGTTGTATTATGGGCGCAAGAGCCCACCGATCAGGACTGCCTCGGGGCTATCACGGTTTGTCAGTCGGTGTACGTGCAGCCAAACTCCTATTCCGGCACGGGAAACTATCCTAATGAAATTCCCCACCCGGGATCTTGTCCTACCAACTGCCTTAATTCCGGCGAAAAAAACGATGTTTGGTATATTTTCACCGTTAACTCGGGGGGTAACCTCGGTTTTCAAATTACACCCAACAACATGAGTGATGATTATGACTGGGCGGTTTACAGCTTAAACGATTTCGATTGTGAAGATATATTTAATCATGTCGGGCAAATGCAGGTGAGTTGTAATTACTCCGGCACTGCCGGCATTACAGGAGCTTCCTTGGTTACGGGTCAAAGCTGTGTAGGCGCCAGCGGTAGCAACAAATGTGTTTTTATCCCGGTGGTGGAAGGAGAAACCTACGTGTTGAATATCAGCAACTTTTCCAGTTCCCAATCGGGCTACACCTTGGATTTTGGCCTTTCAACAGCCAATATTTACGATGATGTTCCCCCCACCATTGCCACCATTTACTCTGATGACTTGCAATGTGGTTCTGCCCAAATAGAATTTGACTTTTCCGAGAGGGTGTTGTGTAATTCCGTACAGCCGAGCGACTTTTCATTAACAGGCCCCGGGGGTCCCTATACCGTTACTGATGTGTATGGCTACACATGCCAGCAGGGGGGTTCGGCCGAAGATCATTTCACCATGGAATTTGACCCCCCGATTTACGAAAGCGGAACCTACTCGATTAATATTTTGCCTTATAGCGGTATTCAGGATGACTGTGGAAACACCGCAGCCGTGCACAGTTATAACTTTAATGTGGACTTGAATTCACCGGTGGCCGATGCCGGCGAAGATCAGGATATTGCTTACGGAGCTTCAACACAGTTGGATGGGACGGTAACCGGAGGAACCGGAAATTTCAACTTCGACTGGCAACCCGAGGATAAACTGGTTGATCACACGGTAGAAGACCCCTTTACTACCAATTTAACCGAAACAACCGATTATTTGATGACGGTTGATGACCCGGGAAACAATTGTCGGAGTACCGATAATGTGACAGTTAATATTGTGGGTGGCCCTATGTCAGTTACAGTAACTGCCGACCAGCCGTCGGTATGTTCGGGCAACCCGGTTACTATTCAGGCTATCCCCAGCGGAGGAGCTGGTGCTTTTGAGTACACCTGGACATCAGATCCTCCCGGGGTGAATTATACCAGCCAGGTTATTACGGTAAACCCCGAGGTAACCACCACCTATTTTGTGGAAGTTACCGATGGTTTTACAACCTTAACAGAGCAG
>JANTGU010000098.1 GCA_024762735.1 Bacteroidales bacterium
GGTAGGTAGTACCCGGTTTAACCTCTTTGTCTAAATAGGTCACATCGGCCTCAGGCGAAAAAGTTTTGTATAACACATCAGGGTTATTGTCAAACCGGCGGTAAAGCATGATTTTCTCAATATGGGGATTCAATGGTCTTTTCCATGAAACCTGAATGCCGTCATTTTTTCTTTTCAGATCGATGATGACATGAATCTTTGGGGCATAGCGATAGACAATAATCGAGGCTCTGTTTTTTGATTTCTTTTGGTTGTAACCAACACTTTCAACTTCGTATTGATATTTGCCCGCTTTGCGATACACCGAATCAACAAACCAGTTTTCTCGCAAAGGTTGCTTGTTTAATTGCCGAGGTTCACTTTTCTCAGAAGAGATAAATACATTGTAGTAAATAAGACCCTCGGTTTTGGGTGGAACCCATAGCAGTTTGGTGTAACTTTCAGGTGTTGTAATGTAATCCAAAACATTGGGCGGTAACACCGGCACGTGGTCTGCCAGGTAAAAGGAGAGCGTGTCAGAGCTGTTGCTTTCCACAAAGCCATCGCTGACATTTCTAACATAATATCTGAGTTTTATGGCTTTTTTAACAGCTTGGCTGTTGTCGATAAACAGAGCTTTTTCTGTAACGTTGCCGCTCATTTCGTTTATTTGTTGAAAAGGTTTTTCGCCTATACTGCGATAAACACGGTACCCGATAATGTTTTTCCCAACATTTGTCCAGTCAATTACAATGCTGTCGTTTTGATAGGTTCCGTGCATGTTGTGAGGCACAAAAGGTTTTTCGGCAAAGGTGGCAAAGGCATGAATACGCGGGGTGGTGATGGTGTTGCCAAACCAGGTTTTAATTTTCATAAAATAAAACCAGGGTTCGTTGGCTGTTGGAATAACATCGGTAAAAGTTGTGATTTTTGGCGATAAATCGGCAATCTTGATAAACCCTGTGTCATAACTTTTGCTCCGGTACAAGGTCATGCTACTCATGGTTTCGGTGTAGCTCAGCTTCCAATCCAGTTTTACTGCTTTCCGGTCTTCAAGCGGGGTGGCTGTAAAGCTGTTTAGCTGTGGCGGAGGGATAAGTCCGAAATTATGCCCCATGGCCGATTCGGAAGTGATGCTCTTGCCTCCTCTTGCTATAGTAATATAATAGAGGTAGAGGCCTTTGTTGGTCAGGGTTGTGTCAACTACATAGAAAAAGGTTGTGTCGCCCTCTTTTAAGGCCGGATTGGTGGAGTGTATGGTGTGTATCTCCTTGAAAACCTTATCTTTTATCGATGCCCTGAAAATCTGAAATGTCGTGGTGTCAACCTGGCTAACGGTCATCCAGTTAATGGATGGGAAATTAGCGCTGTTATCTACAAAGCTAACCGCAACAGGCTGCGCTTTTAATATTACCGGTAATACAAGGGTTAGTATGATTAATATCTTTTTCATTTGTTTATAATTTTAAAAGTTATTACAGTTGCCTAAACCGAGGTCGAAAGTGTTTTTGCCATCGCTGCCTAATCTTACTTTATTTACCAGCTCCAAATCGCCTTCAAGACCACAAGCCTGTACACCAACTTTCACTTCACCGCATGATTTAAGGAAGAAGACGCTGTTTTTGTAACCTCCTGAAATATCCAAAAAAATATTGGCACTAACCCCAACATACGAGCACAGTGGAACCCAGTAACCACCCGTGGCATCCACAAAGGCGTACCCGCCTACTACCACGGTAGGATCGCTGTAATCAAGATGGGCATAGGCTCCAATGCCGGCCTTGAATGACACAAACAGAGGAGGGGCAACCGGGATGGCAAAGGAGTAGTCGGCCAGGTTGCGTTGGCCTATCACATAAATGCCATGCAGCGAAGTGAGGTTGGGAGGATTTTTTCGAAAAGGGCTTAGAAAGGTTTGACAGACCGGTGTAAGGTCGCTGTCGTAAATGCCCATGATAAAACCACCAAGGTAGTTTTGAGCGGTCATGGTAACATCACCAAAAAAAGCAATATAGAATCCATGTGGGTCGAACCTTGTTCCCATCATGCCGGAGTTAATGCTGGCAAACCCCATTTCTACTTTTTTATTGATGGTAAGATTTCCTACCAATGCACTTTCCGGAAACAGATAAGCAATACTCAAATCTCCCAGCGGGGTGTTAATATTATCGGCTTTTATTCCTTCGCTGCCGGCTTCGATGCCACCATGCACCTTAAAGGCTAATACGTTTGAGTCATCTAGGCCCGTGGAATGGGTATGGGCTGTATAGTTCAGTTCGTTCCACGATCCGTTGACTACCGATATTCTTCCTTCTATTAAGTCAAACGACTCTTTGCCCATTTTAATGGTTTGGGGTGTAGTTACATCAATATAGCATTCTGTTGGTGTTTTGGTAAGAAGTCCTTGTATTCTGAGTTTGTCGCCACTTTCGCCGGGGGGTGGATTAATGTTGAAAGTTCCGTAAGCAACAAGAAGTTTATTGGTCAGCGTTTGCCTTTTTCTGTTTTGCTCCAGCGTAAAGGTAATGTTGGCATTGCAGTCGATGCCGCCACTCAGGGGCTCAAGCGCAAATTTAAGTTTTCCGTTTTCTTTAGTGTACGTAACTTCTGCCCGTGTGGCCACATAGCCGGGAATGCCCGGTTCAGGCATGCCGCCAAGGCGGAAGAATCCATCGCCGGTCATAATCTGATCCACGAAAATATCCATCAGGTTATGAAATCGCATGGTTTTGCCCAGACTTAAAACGGTGGAGTTGTCGCTGAGCATGCCTATGGAGGTAAACTCAAGCCTGTTAGGGGTTGCCGGCAGGTTGTCAGCCCAGGCCACCGGACCGTAGGCTGTTCCCACCATGCTGATGCGATAATGTCCAACCCCGGCATCATAGTTAAAGCGGGGTTCCAACCCCGATGCCAGGGTTAATCTTTTGATGCCCCCGAGGTTAAGTCCCTGGGTCATGTCAACCACCCCTTCGCGCAGGGCTGTCGGGCGAACGTTCAGGTTCTTGATGCCCACATCCACGCCCAGACCGGTAATAATGTTTCCGGAGGGGATTACAATGGCATCGCGGGTTTTGTCGAATATCCAACCATTTTTACTAACGACTTTCCATTTTTCAAGGTCAAACGACAGCTCGTCACCGGGGTTGTGCACCATCTCCATGTTGTTTTGAGTAATCTGAATTTCGCCGGCATCAATTTTTAAATCCAGCGGCTGCCCATTGTTTGGCATGGAGATGTTGGTATGTAATATGGTTCCGATGTGAATCATTCCATTTAACAGGTAAGACCTGTCAAATGTGGAGGAGGCGTTAAACCCAAAAACTCTGAAATTATCAATGGGAACGGGGTATCCTCCGCCCAATAACTTGTGATAGTCGAAGAGGTAGTGCCGCATGTTGTAAAAGTGTTGCGAACCAGATTGAGATAAGAATACGGTAGTATTAATGTCGGTTGTGTCATCGCCTACGTATATATCTCCCGAAAAATCGTAGGTAAAGCCAAAGGAGGCCAGGTCTATCTGAAGGGCTCCTTTCATCAAACCTTTTTGTCCGTTTTTTTCAACAGCCAGATGGGTTGCGTTATGGGTGTTGTTAGCCACAAACAAGTCGCCCTGGAAACCTCCTTTAATCTTGATGGGTAAGGTGTAGCTTTCAGTAATCACACTGCTAACGTCAGGAATAATTTCGCCGTTGGCTCCCTTGGTGACTTTGAGGTTTTTAAAATATACTTTCTCGTTGCTGCTGAGGGTTGAAAAGTCGGGGTGTGAAGGCAGGTTGTAAAAATAGCCGCTAATGCGCGTACCCAATTGTACCCTGAAATTCATGTTCTCAACCGTTACCGGAAATCCCCAGATATTGGATAAATCCCATCCGTCAGCCGCTTTAAGCTGAAAATCATATCCACTCATGGTCATCGAGTTTTTAACGGTAATGGTTTTTTTCTGTCCTATGTAAGAGGGGCTTTTACCCGGTTTTACGGCATGTACTGCAATGTCGGTGGGAGTGGCGTACCAGGGAATGCCATCTAAACGGTATTGTCCGTTGGCATCCGAAAAGGCTTGAATAAACAGGGTGTGCCCATCGGTGTTTTGTAGCTCGGTATATATCAATGCGCTGTCGATGGGTTGTCCGCCGGTTGTTTCGGTAACGGTTCCCGTAATATGCAAGGCGTAGTGCATCCTCAGGGTTTCCTCCTGCCACTGTTTGCTCACCGGAATGTTATACACTTCCTGAACAGGGGAATAGTTATCTGCAAAAACGCGTACCAGGAACTGTTCGCCGGGTGAAGCAAATTCTATCTCGGCGATACCGGCAGAATTAGTGTGTCCTATGGCAAGGGTGTCGCCTACTATAACCGTGGCGTTGGCAATAACACCGTTGCTTTCATTGTCGAAGAGTTGTAACTTCAGACGGTGCAGTTTTCGGTAAACTTTAAAAGTGTGCAGTTGATGAAAATCAGGGTTGACAACTTCGAAAGTATCGGCAAAATAAGTATTTGACAAAGGTTGTATTTCAATTTGGTTCGATCCGGTACCGGCAACCGTTTCAAATACTTCGCCGCTTTTGTAAATATTTCCGGAGTTATCGTACTCCCATCGCGGCTCCGTTTTTTCATACGGGCCATCAGGCAGGGTACGGGCGTAGGAAGCAATGGGATTACCGGCATCATCCACCACCTCTCCCCGAAGTTTCTGTTTGGGTTCCACCTGAAACTCTTTAAAGAACAGGTCGCCATATCTTAAATTGAGTGCTTTTTGGTCAAGTGGAGGCCAGTAAAACGATTTATATAAAGAGTGTTGAAAATAGATTCTCCGGTAAGGGCCTCTTGTTATTAAATCTTCATCCGTGTTTACGCTAAGGTTGGTAAATCTAAAAAATCCTGCATCATTTGGCATGGCAAACCCTTTGTCGTAAAACCCGTGGTTGCAGGTTTCGCACATTTGTTCATACAAATGGATAATCCCATACTTTACCGGTACATTTTCCATGTTACTAACCGTCATCAGCCGACCTTTAATTTCGGGTTTTGCAGCCATTAAGTGAGCTTCCCTGTCGGTAGCCGACTGAGGTGGCGTATAAAAATGGTTATACACCACCGGTGCGCCGTTGGTAAAACCGGCATCATCGTCAAGCTGAGTGGGGCCGCCGGCATCCGTGCTAATGCGCATCCCGACGAGGGTGCCAAACCAGCGTTCAAAATTATACATCGTGTTCTCATACGCGCTATCTGCATTATCAGGACGGGTTTGTATGTTGAAAAAGTAGGGGCTGTTGTTTTCGCCATCGGTGATAGCCCAGTGCTCAACCAGGCGAGGTATCGTGATTTCGCCATGAACATCCGTTTTCCCGATAAACACATCTTTAAAACTACCGTTTTCATCCTCTGTGGTACTGCCCAGTTGATCCCCTTCGGCAAGCAATATTGCCGGATGCTCATTGCCCAGTTTTTGCATGTCGCGCATCACTTTTACAATGGCATTGGGAATAGGTTCTCCCCCGGGGATGGATTTGGGGTGGTTATCGTGGGGTTTATAAACCTGTGATGAGTCTCCATTGTCATCATCGTAAGCCGAAAGTACCGTGAGATGCAGGTCAAAATCTTTGATCAGTGCAACTTGCGGTTCCAGTTGAATATCATCACCCGGGTTGGCAAAAATGTCCACATCGGGACTACAGAACTTCTGATTTTCCACTTCTATTTTCAAACTTACAATGCCTCTGTAGTCCAGGTCGCCATACGAATGGCCTGATAAAACGGCATATACAGGTCCTGTAAAAAAGTCGGTGGGGAAATCGAAACTAAAGTTTCCCTGATCATCGGTGGTACAAACATCCAAAACCTGATTCAGGGTGCTTAAGATTTTGTTGGCGGGGATTTCATTTCCTTTCAGGTCAAAAAACTTTAAAGCATCTATATTGATGCCGGACAATCCTACTACTTCACGGGTTTGGTTAAATCCGTCAGTACCTTTATAACTAAACCTTGCAACAAGTCTGACGGTTGTGTTGCGTAAGGGTTCAGCATTGTTGATGGAATAAACTGATTCGTTAATAGTCCCTGTTCCAAAGGGTGGTTTATACACCATTCCCGCGGTGGGCGAAGTGGTTTGAAACCCGTTAATAAAATTAAATCCAAAATGGCTGTAGTTGGCGTTGTTTCCACCGGAGCTGTTGTTGCTGCCGGTTTGGTTGTAATTTACTCCCGAATTGGTGTTTCCTGAATTTCCGTTGCCCTGTTGCGTGGCATGCGTTTGAGAACCTGTAGCGCTGCCTCCCTGAGCCAGCGATGCCAGCTTGTAATGCAGTGTGCCGCTGATCTTAGTGTTGGGAATCAACTCGAAATCGTTGATAAAGTCATCAAAACCCAGGTCAGGGATAATGATGGAATCGGTTGGTTGGATTTCAAGGGGATGCTTGTAGTTAAACCAGCAAACCTCGCTGGTGCCGTTGTTGTTAAATATTACCTGGTTGTCGGGGTCGTAAGCCTGCACGATGAAGGCATACGATCGGCCCTCAATTAAAGGTGGGTCGGAAGGCCCGATTAGTAACTGGGGAACTGCCAAATCTTCTTTTTCAAGAAAATAGGGTGGGGATGCTGCGGCCAGCGCGTCGTTGGGGTCACGGTCGCCCGGCATCATCTCCGTCATAATAAAGCGGTATCTGATGTTGGGGCCTCCTCCCACCGATGCAGTCCACGAGATGAGTACGTTCTGCGGTGTCATTGGCGTTAATGAGTCGCCACAGGCAGGATTGAGAATAACAGGAGGGTCGATGTAGGTAATAACGATCATGTTAGAACAGCCCATGTCTTCGTTGGAAAGCAGGTTGCCATTGTTGAAATCGTACACCGTGAAGCAAAACTGATAATTGCCCTCGGGAAGCCCGCCCATGCTAAGGAGTTCCGACTGTGATGTGCCTTCGTATAAAAGGTGGTCGGCAGAAAAAATGTCGCCAACGTTATCTTGCGTCAGGTGAAAGGGAATGCCGGGATACAGCGTGATGGGAAGAGAAGGCCGGTAGGAGGGGTCGGTGAGAATGGCTACCCCGTTGTCGCCGGTAAGCCGTCCCTGCACGTAAACATCCAATGGTTGTGACGTGGTGTTTAAAAAGGTTACCTGAATTTTGTTCGGGTTGTCGATGTAATACGAAAAGCTGGTGGAGTAGGGCGGAAAAACCGTGGCGGTTACCGTCACCGACTCCTGTGCCCTTACAAGCATGGAAATTACCAGAAAAGTAAGGACTAACAGTTGTTTGCCCTGCAAGATTGATTTTTTGTTAGAAAGTGAATACATAGCTAAAGTCTCCTATTTGTTCGTTAGATGATAAATTACTATTGGTTATGTTATTATTTGAAATGATGTTCGCTTTCAACCGGAAGCTGTGATGTTTCCCCAGTTTCGCGCGAGCAGTAAAAGAGGGTGTAAACACCATCATGGTTTGCTGCTCGTTAACACTTTGGGTCAGATTGGCCGTGAGACCCAACGATAGTTTGTTTTTCAAAAATCCTTTGGAAGCACCCAGGGTACCCCCGGTATTGGTGCTTTTACCAGATGTCATGTTGACCTTGTTGTAGTTGAAACTGGCATGAACCGAAAGGCCAAGCGGTATAAAGGTGATGTTGTACGAAAGCATGTTGTTTAGGGTGGTAAAACTGTTGTTGTAGTTTGATGAAGGATTTTTGTCGTTAAGCTTCATTTCACTAAACACGAGGGAAATAAACTGGCTGATGCTGTTTTTGGAATTGACAAACTGAAAATG
>JANTGU010000099.1 GCA_024762735.1 Bacteroidales bacterium
AAAAAAACCAACCAGGGAGGGTCTTATCTTAGAAAGATGAAAAAATACAAGAAGCCGAAAACCAGGGGAGATAAAAATCAGAATCGAAAAAAGAGAAGATAATTGTTAATCAGTATGCCGAAACCCTTTACAAATAAACCGCCGGAAGCAAAAAAACAGGCCAACAACCCGTTGCACGGTATCAAGCTGGCCGATATGCTGGAATACCTGGTGGCAGAGTACTGGTGGGATGAGCTGGCGGATCGTATCAACATCAGGTGCTTTAAAAACGACCCTTCCATCAAGTCGTGTCTCACCTTTTTGCGCAAGACTCCCTGGGCACGTCAAAAGGTGGAGGCGTTGTACCTGGAAACCATACAGGCAAACTTGTAGCCTTAACTCCTGTTTTCCATAATGAGACATGCTCAAAAGTCTTTATTTATGTTCATTTCTTTTATCGAAAAGAAACGAACCAAAGAAAGCGACCCAAAACGAATGCTTCCTTGCGCTCTGACAAAAGGCAACATCTACGGCAAAAGAGTCGCATTCAAACGCTCACCCTTAAGCCTGCCTAAATGTTTGAAGCCGAAACGCAAGCGCTTTTGCACGTATCTGTATGCCTTTTGCCATTCACCCCATCGCCGGCTCGCCGTTTTGGGAAGCCCGCCCGCATTCTTTCCATAGATTATCGGTTTGCTTTATTTTGAAGGTTTTTTGGAGGTTTTTATGGCAAAAAAATGAACAAAATACTTTACTTAAGTTTCTTCAGTCCCTGTTCCAGGTTTTGGGGCGAAAGGTTAAATTTTTCGGGATGTCGGGCACCCTTGTCATAATAGAATTTTGCAATCTCTCTGAGGTCTTTTTCATACTCTCCCGTGGGATAGAAAACCGGGCCAAAACCTCCTGTTTTGTTGGGGTAGTCAAGAAAGCCCAGAATGATAGGAACACCGGCTTTCGTGGCAATTTGATAAAAACCTTTTTTCCAATGCCACATCAGCTTTCTGGTTCCTTCCGGCGTAATTACCAGGTACATGCTGTCGCGTTTTTTAAATTCTTCTGCCAGCTGTTCCGAAATATGGGTGTGCTTGTTGCGACGGTCAACCGGAATCCCCCCGGTCTTTTTTAGCAACCAGCCAAAAGGAGGGTTAAAAGCCTCTTTTTTTATCAGTAGAAAGATTTTTCTGCCGCGCATCCAAAAAGTAAGCCTGCCAATCCAGAAATCCCACCAGCTGGTATGTGGTGCGGTGATGATGACTGCTTTTTTAAGCCCGTCAGGCACATCGCCCACGATTTTCCAACCGAAAATCCAAAGTATAAATCTTGATAACAACCGCAACATCGTGTAATTTTTGAGCAAATGTATCAAAAAAAGCGCACCCTGTCGGATGCGCTTTTTAAAATTATCTCATGGCTTGAGATGCCCAATTTAATTGAGCCATCTTAAGTTTTGTTTTCCATTTAGCCAACTACCATATATAGGCTCTGTTTTCCTCAGGAATGTAAAGTTTGTTTTCTTTATTAATATCAAAGGCTTTGATGAAAGCATCGATGTTAAAAGGGGGTACGTTTACCCTTGCTTCACCGGGACTATGTACATCGGTTTTCAAACGTTGTGCCAGGGCTTTGGGCCGGATACTCTGACGCCAAACCTGCGCGTAGCCCATGTAAAAACGCTGGTCGGCAGTAAATCCGTCGATAGGAGCGGGGGTTTTGCCGTTCAGGCTGTTTTGGTAAGCCTGGTACGAAATGTTTAATCCCCCAAGGTCGGCAATGTTTTCGCCAAGGGTTAACTTGCCGTTGACGTGCAACGAGTCGAGTACCGTGTAATGATCGTAAAGAGCGACCAGCTTGTCAGTCTTTTCCTTAAATGCTTTGGCATCGGCTTCTGTCCACCAATCGTTCAGGTTTCCAACTTTGTCGTATTGTCTTCCCTGGTCGTCGAATCCGTGGGTCATCTCGTGGCCGATAACCACGCCGATAGCACCATAGTTTACGGCATCATCTGCTTCGGGATTAAAGAAAGGAGGCTGTAAAATAGCAGCAGGAAAAACAATTTCGTTGTTGGAAGGGTTGTAATAAGCATTCACGGTTTGCGGTGTCATACCCCATTCAGCTTTGTCCACCGGCTTGCCTATTTTATTCAGCTTGCGGTTAAAGCCAAATGCCCTTACTGCAAGAATGTTGTCGAAGTAGCTTCCCGGAACAATTTCCAGTTTGCTGTAATCTTTCCACTTGTCAGGATAACCGATTTTAACGGTGATGGCACTCAGCTTCTCAAGGGCTTTTTGTTTGGTGGCATCGGTCATCCAGTCTAATTTTTCAATACGCTGGCCGAAGGCAGTCCGTAAATTGTTGACCAATTTCACCATGCGCTCTTTCGACGAAGCCGGGAAATACTCCTCCACGTAGAGTTGGCCCAGTGCTTCACCCAGTCCGCCCGACACAACACCCAGTACCCGTTTCCAGCGAGGTTGCATTTTGGGTTGGCCCGAGAGCGTTTTGCCATAGAAGTCGAAATTTTGTTCTACAAAATCTTTGCTCAAATAGTTGGCCGAAGCATCCAAAAGGTTCCAGGTAAGGTACGCTTTCCAGGTATCCATATCCGTGTCAGCCATTAAATTGCCTACCCCTTTAAAATAGCTCACCTGAGCCACATTGATGTCGCCGGGATTTTCCAGCCCCAGGCTTTTGAAAAACAGATCCCAGTCGTATCCCGGAACCGTGTCCTTTAAAGCTGCCAGCGACATTTTGTTGTAATTTCTCACGGGGTCGCGCTGCTCAACGCGTGTAAACGACACTTTTGCCAGCTTGGTTTCAAAGTCCATCACCATGGCAGCCTCTTTGGTGGCAAGTGCTTTATCGTCGCCTTTAAGCATGAACATTTTGGTAAGATGTTCCACATAAGCTTCACGAAGTTTTTGACTGCCCTCATCCTGGTTCAGGTAGTAATCAACATCAGGAAGTCCCAAACCACCCTGGTATAAATTAGCGATTTCCATGGAGCTGTTGCGTTGATCGGCATCAGCAAAAAAGTGAAAAACAGGGGCCATGCCATGACGCTGCATAGTAGCCATGTAGCGCACCACATCCTCTTTGGTTTTTAGCTTTTCAATTTTGTTCAACTCCTTTTGGATCGGTTTGATGCCCATTTTTTCAATGGTAACCGTGTCCATGCCGCTGTTATAGAAGTCACGTATTTTTTGAGCCACACTACCTTTCGGGGCATTTTCTTCAGCGGATACTTTTTCAATCAGCGAGCGTAATTTTTTCTGATTCTCTTCATATAAAATGGTAAAAGCCCCATACTGGCTGTATTCAGGGGGTACAGGGTGCGCCTTGATCCAGCCACCGTTCACGTATTCAAAAAAGTTATCGCCCGGAAGCACTTTCGTGTCCATATTTTTTGGTTCTATTGCCTTACCCATCTCTTTTTTTACTCCTTCGTTAAATGACATGAAAACTGCAACACCCGCTATCAGTGCTGTTATAAAAAGATATTTTTTCATTTTACTATCGTTTTTTTTTATTTGGACGGCAAAAGTATGAAAAGATTACATATTCATCGGAGTAGCACTGTTTTCTTTTGTTAAATGGTGCTCGCGTTTCGGTTTCAAACATATAGGCAGGCTTCGACTCCGCTCAGCCTGACAATCCAAACATAAAGGAATTTTTAGTCAGCTCTTTTATTACGTGTTGGTCACACTGAGTGTTTTCTCCTGACGTTAGGAAGGAGAAAATGTATCGAAGTGTGGGGCGCACTCGAAAGCTTTCAGGATTGCTTCACTGCCTGTCGCAGGCATGGGTTTCTTTTTGATAAAAGAAATGAACAAAATCAGTATTCATTTGGGTGTATCAATGAAGTAAATTAGATAATAACCTCCTTGGGCAGCCAAATCTCCAAAAAGCCCTTTATAGACATTTGTTTGTCAAGGTTGTTTTATTTGTTGCAAAAACGTACAGTATACAAATGGTCAAAGAAATTACCTCCGTACAACCTGTGGCCGACAATCACTGTCAGTTACATATTGGTATTTTTACCGTCATTATAAATATATTCATTATGAGGATTTCGTTTACTTTAGTCGTGATTTTATTTTTTAGCATCAGCACCTTCGCTCAACAGCCCTACTCAAAGGTGAGGATTGATATAAGCCAACAGGGTTTGCAAGGTGTTGCCAACGCGGGCATCGATATTGCTTCGGGGTGGTATAAAAAGGGTGCCTGGTTTGAAACTGATTTGTCGGGCAATGAAATTGAAAAACTCAAAGCTACCGGCTATCCGGTGCAAATATTAATAAGTGATGTGGCCGCGTATTACGCGCGTCGTGCCGCCAGTAGCGCTTACACTATAAATCGGAGCAGGGAGGAAGAGTGGCCTGTTCCGGCGCATTGGGAGCAGGGTTCCATGGGTGGCTTTTATACCCTTGACGAGGTGATGGCAGAGCTGGACGAGATGCACGCGCTCTATCCTGACCTGATTTCCGAAAGAACACCCATCTCAACCACTAATCTTACCCACGATGGCCGTATGCAGTATTGGGTGCGCCTGTCCGATAACCCCGATTCCAACGAGGTTGAGCCTGAAATTTTATACTCCGGTGTTCATCACGCGCGCGAGCCCATGAGCGTGCAACAGATGATTTGGTACATGTGGTACCTGTTGGAAAATTACGATAGCATCGCGGATGTGCATGCCCTGGTCAACAACACGGAAATGTATTTCGTGCCGGTGGTCAATCCTGACGGCTACGAATACAACCATCAAACCGATCCCAATGGCGGGGGTATGTGGCGAAAAAACCGCCGTGATAACGGCGATGGTACCCATGGCGTAGATCCGAACCGGAATTATGGCTATCAATGGGGATATGATAACAGCGGATCCTCCCCTGACCCGGGCGATCAAACCTATCGCGGACCTGCCCCTTTTTCAGAACCTTGCATTCAGAATATGCGTGATTTTAGTAATGACCACGATTTCAAAATTGCCCTGAACTATCACTCCTACAGTAATTTGCTCCTTTACTCATGGGGCTATACTACCAATCCCACACCTGATAATGACCTGTTTCATGAATACGCCGTGTTGATGACCAAAGAAAACGGCTATACCTACGGGCCGGCAAGTACCACCATCTATCCTACCAACGGCGATGCCAACGACTGGATGTATGGTGAACAGGATACCAAGGATAAAATTTTTGCTTACACGCCTGAAGTGGGTAGTAGCGACGATGGCTTTTGGCCTTCTCCTTCACGCATTGTGCCTCTCTGCCAGGATCAAATGTGGCAAAACATAACGGCAGCACGACTGGTGGGTAAATATGCCAAAGTAACCGACGAATCACCCATGGTTGTTAGCGAGGATGCCGGTTACCTTAAGTATAACATTAAACGACTTGGGCTTACCGATTGCGACACTTTTAAAGTTTCCATCGTGCCGCTGGATTCAGCATTGTTAACAGTGGGAGGTTCTAACAATCATGTTGACATGGCGTTGTTGCAAACTGATGAGGATTCCATCAGCTATCAGCTTGCTCCGGGAACGGAAGAAGGAATTACGTTTGGCTATCTATTAACGGTTGATAATGGCGAATTTGTCCTTACGGATACCATTTCAAAAGTATTTGGTACGGAAGTGGTTGTTTTTGAAGATGATGCTGAAAACATGGATAACTGGATCAGCAGTAAATGGAATACCACCCCGACAGCTTATCATTCACCCGTCTCTTCCATTACCGATTCCCCTTTTGGAAATTACAATTCAAACGAATCGAACCCTATCACGTTGGACACCACCATCAGCCTTGCCAACACCCCCATGGCCTTTTTAAAATTTTGGGCTAAATGGGATATTGAAGCCGGTTACGATTATGTTCAGGTGTTTGCCAAAAATGTGAATGGAGGCACCTGGATACCGCTTTCGGGAAAATATACCAAAACCGGAAACTCTAATCAGGCCGACGGAGAACCTCTTTATGACGGAACGATGAACGACTGGGTGCAAGAAGAGATTTCGTTAAGCCAGTTTGTTGGTGACACCATCAGCTTGCGTTTTAAGCTTGTAAGCGATGGTTATGTCGAGGGCGACGGATTTTTCTTTGACGATTTAACCGTGTCGGTGATTAGTACTACCACTGGCATTGCCTTGTCCCCCTCGGCCAATCGTATTTATGTTTCAAAGGCCTACCCGAACCCTGCCACCAATCAGATAGCTGTTGCTTATAATTTTAACGGAATTTCAAAGGTTGCAAGCTATCAGATATTTTCTGTCAGCGGCAGCCTAATGGCCGGGGGCACGATGACCGGTAACAGCGGGACACTTCACCTAAAAGTAAACAATTTGATGCCGGGAATCTATTTTTTGGAGTTGTTGGCTGCAGGCCAGAAGGTGGTGCGTAAAATAGTGGTTCAGTAGGGATTGGTTCCATGGTTTGATTCTTTTTTCGTGGAAAGCAGGAATGGTTGATATTTCCTTGGTTTAGCTTTATCCTATCAAAAGAATGATTACTTTTGACTTTTTAATAAACCCGAAAACAGTTTAGATATGTACAACAATTTCAAGGAGTTTCTTACCAAAGAAATTCAGGATATCCGCGATGCCGGACTTTATAAAGAAGAAAGAATTATCGTGAGCCCGCAAGGGGCTGAAATTACCCTCGAGTCGGGACAAAAAGTGTTGAACTTTTGTGCCAACAACTACCTGGGATTGTCCAATCACCCCGAGTTGGTAAAAGCTGCTAAAGAGGGCCTCGACCATCATGGCTATGGTATGTCATCCGTCCGTTTTATCTGTGGTACCACTGACCTGCATAAAAAGCTGGAGCAAAAGATTGCCGAGTTTTTTGGCATGGAAGACACCATTTTGTATGCTGCGGCTTTTGACGCCAACGGCGGTGTTTTTGAACCGCTGCTCACTGAACAGGATGCTATTATCTCTGACTCGTTAAACCACGCTTCCATCATTGATGGGGTTCGCTTGTGTAAAGCGCAGCGTTTTCGCTATCAAAGCGCCGATATGGACGATCTGGAAACTCAACTCAAGGCAGCCAAGGACGCCCGCTTTAAAGTGATTGTTACCGATGGGGTGTTTTCTATGGATGGCCACGTGCCCAACGTGAAACGGATGGTGGAGCTGGCCAATCAATATGGTGCCATGGTGATGGTTGACGAAAGTCACTCGGCTGGCGTGGTGGGCAAAACCGGACGTGGAGTAACCGAGCTGTTTGATATTCGCGGACAAGTGGAGCTGATTACCGGAACGCTGGGAAAATCGTTTGGCGGTGCCATTGGCGGATTTACCACCGGAAAAAAAGAGATTATCGAGATGCTGCGTCAGCGGTCGCGTCCTTACCTGTTTTCCAACTCTCTGCCTCCCATGGTGGTCAATGCCGGCATACGCATGTTTGAAATGATGTCGGAAACCAACGAGCTGCAGGATAAACTCCATGCCAACACCGATTACTTCCTGGGTAAAATGACCGAGGCAGGTTTTGATATTCGTCCTACCCAGTCGGCCATTTGTGCTGTTATGCTGTATGATGCCAAGCTTTCACAAGATATGGCAGCCAAACTGTTGGATGAGGGTATTTATGTTATTGGATTTTATTATCCCGTGGTAGCCAAGGGACAAGCCCGTATCCGTGTTCAACTTTCCGCCGCCCATACACGCGAGCACCTTGACAAAACCATTAATGCCTTTACCAAAGTAGGTAAGGAGCTTGGG
>JANTGU010000100.1 GCA_024762735.1 Bacteroidales bacterium
TATTCGACGGAGAACCTTTCAAATGGGTGTTTTTAATATGGGTATTCCTTATTCTTGCAGGAGTCTATTTGGTGAATAAGAAAAAGAGGAGAGGTTGATTTTCCAGTAATCACAATAAAACACCCATTTCATCATGGGCAGGATGGTGCATGGGAGATCTCTCAGTCGTGCCTCCTTCGAGACGCCGGGGCTTGCTTTGGCAAAAACCGCCGTCATGCCGACCTCTCGGAGGCCTGCCCGAATGTGGTCAGGCGGGCATCTCCCGAGCCTCAGTGGCTTCTCTTTGGGCTCTCGCACGGTTTGCAACCGTGCGCTTCAAAAACTCAGTTCGTTCGGTTTCAAAGTTGAAACAAGACCTGTATTACTTCTTTCGATCTTAAGTACTTCTGAAATCTTAAAAACTCCATTTCAGCCGCCAGTATAAAAATACTCCTTTTCCGCCTTCGTCGGCAGGCGTTTGGCTGGTAAAATATTGCCCGTACACGGATAGTTCAAGGTTTTCAATGAGCGAGTAACTGAGTGATGGGCCGGTATAAATGGAGTGGTCGTTGGGATTGTACATGACTGAAAGGGTGCCGGTAAAGAGCGGCGTAAACGGGTAGCTTACCTGACCAAAAAACGAGAGTTTTGTTAGCGAAAGGTTTTGCGGGGTGAGCCACATAAAGTAAAACTCTTTCAGGTTGAAGTCTCCCGTCTGTTTTCCATAACCATTGTACAGGGCTTCGAACTGGAGCATCAGCGAGTTGGCAAAGGTGTAATTATAACCCAGTGAAGCCACAAAAGTTCCGGTGGTATCGGAAAAATTTTTCCGGGGATGAAAATAAGAGAGCTCTCCTGACAGTCCTCCTTGTAACAGACTTCCTGAAAAACCACCGCCAACCACGAAATCTCTTCCGTTGTACCAGCCACCCATAAATTGAATATCGTAATTCCATTTGTTAAACCGGTACAATAGCGCTGCCGTCACCTTTTTGGCGCTGTCGATTTTTACGGCCAAATCGAGCTTGGAAGAGTAGGAGGGGTAAAATTGAATTCTTACGGCATCGCTGCCGGGTTTTTCTTCGTAATCGAAATCGAAAAAGCTGTAGTAGTTGAACAAGTCGTTAGGGCTCCACACGAAAGACTGTCCCCAGTTGATACGTTGCCGTCCTATGGTAATCTGAAACTTACCGAGGTTATAGTCAAGAAAAAGCCTGTCGAACGTGGTGTTCATAAAAACCGATTTTCCTTCAAACAGGTTCCCGGTAAGATTAACCAGGCCATAATCCTGATTAATGATGTCGGGATATTGCGGGAGGTTGGTGACGGTTTCGCCATAAATCACCCGGTTTCGTATTTGGGTGTTAAAAGTAAGGTTGTTGGTGATGTTCCAGTTAAAAATTAACCGGTTATGAATCAGGTTGTCGGTCATCCACTGCTTGTCGATGTGCTGAAAAGAGATGGTTTGCATGTATTTTACATAACCGTTGAGTGTCCAGTTGCGGGAGGTGCCGGCGTTATCCTGCGCCTGCATAGCAAGATTGAATAATAGGAATAGGAATGTTATATGTTTTTTCATTGTTAAATGATTCGGTTTATGAAAAAGCCTGTTAATTACTCTTTGTTTAACTTGTAGTACCTGTGCTCATCCCATATCTTTCCATTTTTGAAAACAGCTTTCTTAAATACTGCGTCCTTTTTATATCTATTTTTTTCCATGACTCTCATAGAGGCTAAATTAAACTCAAAAATACCGCTGAATATTCTAACCAGATGAAGGTTTTTGAAACCATAGTCTGTTATTATTTCAACTGCCTTACTGGCAATGCCTTTGTTCCAATAAGGTTCGCCAATAAAATAGCCTATTTCAGCTGACTTACGATAAACATCCTTGCCAATAAACAATCCAATATTTCCTACATAATTCCCTTTCCATTCTATGGCAAAGGTTGTTGTCGGGTCTTCGTTTGAGCAACTATTGATGAAGTTTTTTGCATCTTGTATTGAATAGGGGTGAGGAAATGAATCACGTAAATTACTGCTGATCTTTTTGTTATTTGCCAGGATAGCAATTCTTGGTATATCATCCTTAGTGAATGCTCTTAGAATAATATTGTCAGCTATCAACTTCATTGTTCCGTTTTTGTATCTTTTGTAACCTTTCCGTCATCCAACACGATAACTCTTTTTGCCCGGTCGATAACCCGCTGGTCGTGGGTTGAGAAGATAAAAGTAACGTTTTCCTCTTCGTTTAACTTGCGCATGATGTCCAGCAGGTTGGTGGTGGATTTACTGTCGAGGTTGGCTGTTGGTTCGTCAGCAAGGATAAATTTTGGTTTTGATGCCAATGCCCTTGCCACGGCAACCCGTTGCTGCTGCCCTCCCGACAAACGGTTAGGCCGGATGTCTTCTTTGCCCTGGATTCCGATGGCGGTAAATAACTCGGCGATGCGGGCATCACGCTCTGCCCTGGATTTTTTCTGCAGTTGCATGATAAACTCTGCATTTTCCCTGGCAGTGAGTACCGGTATCAGATTATAAGCCTGAAACACAAAACCGATGTTGTGTAAACGGAAATCTATCATTTCCCTTGACGAGAGGGTGCCGATGTCGGTTCCGTCAATAATTACCGAGCCGGAAGAGGGGGCATCCAGCCCGCCAATCACGTTGAGCAGCGTGGTTTTCCCGGAGCCGGACGGGCCGACGATGGCGGAAAATTCGCCCTCTTCAAATTCCAGGTTTACACCGTTAACGGCTTTTACCTCTACTTCGGTATCATGGTAAATCTTGTGTAGGTTTTTTATTTCTATTACTTTCATGTTTATAATATTTTCGATTAATAAAAAGTATTTACTTAACAGATCAGCTAGCGTATTTCTTTATTTTGTAATTATCAGATGTTTCATTGTGAATTACAATCTAATGATACCATCTTTTCATATCGCTCATGCTTCGACTCCACTCATACTTCGACTCTGCTCATACTTCGACTCCGCTCATACTTCGACTCCGCTCATACTTCGACTCCGCTCAGTATGACACTTAATTGTTTGTTTGTTTGTTTGTTTGTTCTTATTGTCACACTGAGCGAAGTCGAAGTGCGACTTCTCCCCAGCTCGTTTACTTCTTCTTTTCATAATTTTTGTAATGTGTTTCATTTTTACATTCTGATAACTCCTTTAATTTATTCAAATCACCATTAATTAGTGCAATCTTCTTTTTACGACTCCATCCTTTTAGCTGCTTTTCAAATTCAATCCCCATTATTGGTTCAGTAAACTCTGTTTGAAAAACAAGTTTAACAGGTCTTCTTTTATATGTGTAGGCTTTAGCATCAGTACCCTCATTGTGCTCTTGTAATCGTCTCTCAATATTGTTTGTAAACCCGGTATAAAAGCTGCCGTCAGAGCATTCTACAATATATACAGTGTAATACTTCATTTTATGCGGGTTTTAATAGTTTTAATGTTTCATAGCGTTCATGCTTCGACCCCGCTCATACTTCGACTCCGCTCAGTATGACACTTAATTGTTTGTTTGTTTGTTCTTATTGTCACACTGAGCGTAGTCGAAGTGCGACTGTTTTAACTTTTTATATTTCATTGATCACTTGTTTTTTATCATGCTTCGACCCCGCTCAGCATGACACGAAATTACGTGGTTGTTTGTTATTACTGTCACACTGAGAGCCCGCCCGACTGAACACAGATCGGGCTGGTAGTCGAAGGGTGACTTCGTAAAATTATGTTTTGCTTTTTCATATTATATACTCTCAATCTCTAATCGCTTCCACCGGTTTCATTTTTAAAGCGCGTATAGTTGGAAAAATGGAGGCGATAAGCCCCGTGATAATGACCATTGCCAGTACCTGAAAATAGTCGGCTAATTCTAAATAAGGCTTCATTACCGTGCTGTATCCCAGTGCTTCAAACCCTTGCCCCACTATCGAAATATCAATGCCATGCCGGCCAAAATAGAGGGTAAACACCGCGCTGATAACGATACCGACAAAGGTGCCTATGATGGCCAAAAGGGTAGTTTCGTAAAAAATCATTTTAAAGACTTTAAACTTATTCATGCCAATGGCCATAATCATTCCCAGCTCTTTGGTGCGTTCCAATATTACCATTAACATGGTGTTGACAATAGCAAATCCCAAGGCTATCAATATGATCAGCATAAATATATAGAGCATAAAATCGACCATGGAAGCGGAAACCTGCAGGTACGGGTCAATTTCAGGCCAGCCCTGGACAAGATAGTCGGGAACGATTTTTTTAATATGCGTTACTTCTGTTTCTGTGTGTTGGTAGTTTTTTAAAAGAATGGCAATTTCGTGGGCTGTATGGGGGGGCATATCCAGCAATTTATCCAGGTCGGTTTTTCTAACGAATACATTTTGTCCGTCGAACATCGAATTTTGTGTGCGATAAATTCCTTCTACTTTAAAGCTGGCACCGGTAAGGTTGCCATCGTAATCCTGGAAGGTTATCACAATCTTGGATTTGATTTTTGCGTTCAGTTTTTTAGCCAGTTTTTCGCTGATGACAATGCGGTTCCTTTTATTCGATTCAAAATAGGTACCTTTGTCTTTGATAAGTTTCTTCCAGATTCCTGTTACCGTTTTTTCTTTTTCAGGGTCGATGCCATTGACCATGACACCGGCGGCTTTGGAAGCTGTTGAAGCCATGCCAAAGGTTTTGGTTCGCTCACAAGCCGACTTAACTTCGGGATCCCGGCTAATGTCCGTGAGCAGTTTGTCGGTTTGGGTCATTAAAAAGCCCACTTCATTGTTTTCTACAAACTGTTTGTTGTGGATTTGAATGTGTGATGTTTGGTTTTCAAGGGAATTGTTGATTAACCCCATCACCATTCCTTTCATGATGCCGGTAGATACCAGTCCACCAAAAATACCGACTGTAACTGCCAGTATGATGATGGAGCTTCTCAGCCGGTTTCGCCAGATGTTCCTCCAGGAAATTTTAAGTATTGTATGGTTGTTTTGTTTCATGGCCTTTTGCTTTCAATCAGAATATGTTTGTTGTTAAGTTTGATACTTCTGTTTATCTGCGTAACGAATTAATTACATTCATTCTTCCCAGCGAGATAAGCGGGTATAATATGGCAATGCCAACAATGATAAGAATGACAATTATTTGATGTAAAAAAATATCTGCGCTTAGTGTAGTGGGCATGATGGGCTCGATGCCAAGATTTTCCATCGAAACTGCCGCGTCGCCTGATAACCGCATGGGGTTAATGCTGTAGTAATAAACCAGTGGTATGGAAAGTAGGGTTCCGATAAGGATGGCCAGCCCGTTGATGAGCAGGTTTTCGTACAACGAAACCACCATTAGCTTGGTTTTTTGTGTTCCGATGGCTACCATTACTGCGAATTCCTTTTTGCGTTCCTCGGTCATCATGAGGGTGGTGCCAAACACGCCGAAGGCAATAATCATGTACAGAACAGCAATCATGAATATTCCCCCGCTACGGTCGCTTTGAATCTCCTGTACCAGCTCGGGTGACATTTTTTGCCACGGGATGGCACGGTAATCGCTTCTTTTGAGCTTGTTGTTGAGCTTGTTGGTGATTGATTGGGTGAGGGTAGCGTCATTAAATTTCACCACCATGGAGGTAATGCCGTTGGGAAATGAATAAAATGATTGCGCCAGTTTTATTGGCATAAACACAATTTGACGATCAATTTCGACCGAAGGCATTTTCACAATTCCTTTGACAGGATAGGCACCGATGGCTGACTGCCCCCAATGTCCCTGACCCAGCAACACCAGCGTGTCGCCGGTAACGATGTTAAGAAAATGAGCCAGCTTCGAGCCTATCAGAATACTGCTGTCGTTTGGGTTAAGGTACTTTCCGTTGATAATTTTATTGCTAAGATTTAACATGGAGTCTTCCGATATCGTGTTGATACCCATAACGAGCACTCCTTTGGTGTTTTTTTCGTTGGAGGCCAGGGCAATACTCTCGAGCCGCATGTTAACCCCTATTATTTGGGGAATGGAATGGATGATCTCCAATAAAGAGTCGTTGATTTCCATGCCATTGTCCAGCGATTGGTCATCCCAGTAGTCTTTTTGATGAACCTGCACGTAACCGGTAAATTGTCCCACGGCATTTTCTATCATTTTTGCGTAGGAACCTTCTTGCAACGATCTGACGAAGACGGCTAAAATAACGGCAAGGGTAACAGAGGTAACTGTTATCATGGTTCGTTTTTTATTCCGCCAAATGTTTCGCCAGGCTAATCTTATATTCATGGTTTTATGGGTATTTAGTTTTTGTTATTGTCACACTGAGCGAAGTCGAAGTGAGACTGCTCCAGTGTTGTCAATGAACCCTCTTCATATTTTGTTGCGAAAAAAAGCCGTCATCCAATTTGATGTTGAAGTTTGCCGACTTAATCACTACCACCGTGCGATGTCCGGGCTCGTCAGCCGGAATAATTTCCAGCTGCGAGGGTAATTTCCGGTCGCTAAACTGTTTTACCTTTGAAGCAAGTTCCGTGCGCATCAGTTCACCATCTTCGTCATAATATTCGGTTTTTAACTGCCAATACTCTTTTATGCTAATCCACTTAATCACTTTGCCCCAAACCACGGCAGCATCCTCTTTGGGATCCAGCTCTATTTTATAACAATCGATGCCTTCAATGGTTTCCGAGCTAATTAATTTATGATTGTAATCTACCACGATAGAGCTCTCTTTCAGGATGTCATCGTTGGTGTAATCGGAGCCCATCCAGCCTTGCGACATCATGGAGGGCGGAATTTTAATCATCCGGCTGATGGAAGGTACCCAGTTCCACATTTCGTTGTTGCGCTTGAGAAAAACCTGCCCCTTGTCTTTGGCCGGTGCCGTGATGTAGGTCATGGCATAATCACGACCCTTAGACCAGTTTTTTATTTCGATGGTGCGGGTCCATTTGGGGCGGACGATGGTCATGGAAAAGATGCTGTAGTTGGTTTCGCCGCGTTGTAAGTTGTCGGCTTTTTCAACAATTTGCTTTGCTGTAAGTTCTTGCGAGAAAAGGTTGAAGGTTCCTGTAAAAAATAACAACGCTAATAATGTAATTGCTTTTTTCATCTGTTTTTAATTTTGTATTCCGTTGTATTGTATTCTTTTTTGTTTTGTCATGATTTTTTCATGCTGCCCTTCGGCAAGCTCAGGGCTAACGCGAAAAAAATCACGCCAAAACAAGTCTGATTTTTCTTTATACCCGGGGCTTCACCCCGGGCTATTAATATTTGACCCCTGCGGGGTAAAGAAATACCTTTATATGTCAAATTTATTTATCATGCATATTTCATTTGTTTAAAACTGTGCCACTAAAATATCACGTACTTCATCCAGCGGGAAGTTGTCGGGATCCAATAGATAATGAACTCCGATTCCGTCAAATACAGCCATCAAATAGCGTGTTTTCACATAAGGATTCTTTTCTCCTTTTTGGGAAAAATAAGTGGTGATGATGGTAAACAACTTTTCAAATAGTGGGAAAAAATCGTCTCTCATTAGGGCAAACACTTTTGGCTGCATGGTGAGCGAGAAGTAAAGTCTGAAATAATCCGGGTTATCTTTTAATGCCTGGATGTTGCTGTTGATAAAGTCAACAATTTCTTTCCGGGGGATGACAGCATTTTGTTCGATGTTTAAGATATCCATAAACCCCTGCATCCCCTCTTCCAT
>JANTGU010000101.1 GCA_024762735.1 Bacteroidales bacterium
TAAAATAAGTTTTGTGGTAAAGGTTTTATCATCCTTTATCAAACTAACCAGATACAAGCCCTGGTTTAGGTTATAAAGGTTATTAATCACCTTGGTGGTGTTGTTCATCTGTCCGGCATAAACCGTTTGGCCTGTTAAGTTCAAAACTCGAATTGCTGCATTATCCCAATATTGATCGGCAGCAAGGTGAATCGATTTATTGACCGAATAGATAACCGGGTCAGCACCTGCTCCCACTTCATCAACCCCAACAGTTCCCCAATCTTCAACGGTCATGTCGTCCATAAAAACGCCATACCCCTGGGTGGTGTTATAATGCCACCCGAAGTAAACAATCGAGTCCTCATCAGGAATGTAAAGAGATTCAAACTGCTCAAAACTCGGAATCGACAAGTCATCCTTTTCCCACATCAAATGGGTTAAGCTGTCAACAAACGGGGCATATCCCCAATACAATCCCATTTTTTCAGGTTGCGACGCCACGAAAGTCATCATGCTAAACGAAACAAGATACTCATTACCCGTTTCAACCCTGAACGGGGGAGATATCAACCAGTTATCCATATCGACCAACTGGAGGCCTCCCTGGAAGAAACAGGCCATGGAATTGCTACCCGAGTTAGCAATAAAGTTATTGGAAAACCATTCCACCTCCGAATAATCATCTGACTGCCAATACATGGGCATATCCGGTGTCGTGGTACTCTCCACGTCCTCCACGTAAGGAAACTGCATAATGGCCGACATGGTTGAAAACGACCAGATAGTGTTACATCCGGTGGCAGCCCCTTTGTTATTACGAGGTACTACCTGCAAATAGTAGGTCGTGTTTTCCTGCATCAAAACGGAAAACCCGTTTTTAACAAAATTTGTCCCGTTAAAAACATTGGAAGGGGTTGTAACTCCTCCACCGTCCGTGCCAAAATAGACATCATACGAAGTGGCAAAATTGGCCGGTTTCCACGATACATACTGATTTAAAATATTATCACTACTCCCGTCATCAGGTGTTAACATGTTATCGGAACACTCGGGTGTAGATACATACTCATCAATACCGCTAATTATAAGCGAATAAGCCTGCGACCCACCGCTGAGCGCACCATCGTGATCCACATACACGGTGTAAACACCTGCCCCGGGATTTTCCGCGTAAACCATTTCCACGTTATCCACACTGTTTTTGGCGCTATTGGTAGCAGCCGAGTCGGGAAAATCCCGGTTCAATCGCCAGGGATAGTAGGTTGTCCCGCCGGGGCCAACTATTCTTAAATCCAAATCGTTCACCAACATGGGGTCAGGAGGGTTAAGTTGCGGTGCTACCGGATTCCCGGGCTTATCAGTCCATGAAAGGGTAACCCTCAGGTCTTTGCCAGGGGGGACGGTAAGTTCACGAGTATAAACGTCATTGTTTTGCAACACCAATTCTTCGAGGACATCCTGTTGCAAATCATCGGTAATGATGGCACTGGCACGCTCGGCGTTAATCAATCCCCAGCCAAACATGTAATCGGGACCGGGATAAGGCCCGGCTTCGTCAGCCGTGTGGATAACAAGTCCTTTTAAAGTAGCTGCCTTCATAGGACCGGCGGCATGCGACAGTTGATAATACGACTGCAACAGCGCCAGGGTTCCGGCAGCGTTAGGCGATGCCATGGAAGTTCCGTTAAAGGAAGCATAGGAACTGTTAGAAGCTGAAACGGAGGAGTAAACATCAACGCCTTTGGCCACCACGTCAGGCTTGATACGGCCATCATCGGCAGGACCCCAGCAGCTAAAACTGCTCATCACCACACTCTCGGGGCCGGTATAAGGCCACACCTGCTTTACAGCCCCCACTGTTAAAATATTTTTAGCAACCACCTCGGTGCCCAGGCAGTCGTAACCATCGTCGCCCCCATCCTTTTCCGCTTTCCCGTTACCGGCATCCGAAGGGCCATCTCCCCTGTCGTTGCCGGCTGCCCTAACAATCAGGTAATTGGGAGCGTTGTAAGCAATATTATCCAGGGTTCTGGAATCGTTGTTGTAAAATCCAAAATGATAATCTTCATCGGGTGAGATAGAGGGCGTTCCATGCCATGTCCAGTTCCCGTTGTTATGATCCCAACCTCTTATAAAGCCATAAGAGTGGTTGGATATTTCCAGCCCGTTGGCTGCGGCACCCGCCATTTCACTTTCGTCGTTGGACCATTCCCACGATTTCAAGGTTGCCTTGTGAGCCATGCCTTTGGCCTGAGCCTGTATCCCGGCGGCCACCAGGGTTCCTGCCACGTGCGTAGCATGTTCAGATATGGAACCCCCATCCTGGGGAGTAACCCGCGAGCCTCCCTGGTCGGTAAACTCCTGGTGCGAGTTCCGTACCCGGCCCCCATCCCACTCTCCTAGTTGGAAGTAGCCGTCGCCATCCATATCCAAACCTGTATTGCCTCCGGTCCATAATTCGGCTGCGCGGGTAGTATGAGCAGCCCCCAGATTAAAAGTAGTATAATATTGGGGCTTACCATCTACCACATCTACCATCTGTATTACCCTGCCCTGATCATCTTCGAAATAAAGAGGCAGGTTATTGGCCGACGCGTAATCACGAACTCGTTGTAACTTTGCACTCCATTCAGCATCTTGTTCCTGCTGAATTTGTAATAAAGCGGCATGGTTTGTTTCGGTTTGAGCCATTAAAATATTGGCAACCATCATTAAAATAACGGTAAAGTAGGTAACTTTTATTTTCATTAGCGTTTGCATTTCAATCGATTTAATTTAAAATTTTTCTAAACTATATATTTTCTTGTTAAAGAGTCGGGGTAAAGGATAAAACCTGACAAATTGCATAAAATATTCTTGAAAAAAATGTTAAACGGTCATTTTTCGGAATGAATTGAAAGTACAATCGCAAAGAAAATTTATCAATATTTCATTTCATTTTATCACAATGACTACATTTGTTTCAAAATAAAATCAGAAAAAAATGAACCAATCAATTGCCATATTGTGTGGGGGGGGACCTGCCCCGGGAATCAACTCTGTAATCAGTTCGGTAGCGATAGTGTTTTTAAAAGCAGGTTATCGGGTGATAGGAATACACGACGGTTATCACGGGTTGTTTAACAGAAATCGCAGCACCATCGATATTGATTTTGCTTTTGCCGATGACATCCATCGCAAAGGAGGCTCAGCATTGAGAATGAGCAGGCACAAGCCCAAAGACAACGAGTTCACCACGGACTTTTTTAAAGACAATAACGTAAAACTGCTCATCACCATTGGGGGTGACGACACTGCTTCTACTGCCAACCGCATTTCTAAGTTCTTACGGCAAAACAATGTAAACATTCAAAACATCCATGTGCCCAAAACCATCGATAACGACCTGCCTCTGCCGGCACACATTCCCACTTTTGGCTACCAGTCGGCCAAGCAGGAAGGGGTGCGCATTGCACAAACCATTTACGAAGATGCACGCACCAGTGGCAACTGGTTTGTTATTTCGGCCATGGGAAGAGAAGCCGGCCATTTAGCTTTTGGCATCGGAGCCGCCAGTCATTTCCCGATGATTGTTATCCCGGAGATGTTCTACAACACCGAGGTAACTTTCGACAAAATTACCAAGCTGCTGATTTCGGCCATCGTGAAACGGAAAATCATGGGTGTTAACTATGGTGTTTCCATTGTCAGCGAAGGAGTTTTCCATTTTATGACCGATGAAGAGATTGAACATTCAGGCATCAATTTCACTTACGACAATCACGGTCATCCCGAACTGGGTAATGTTAGTAAAGCACATATTTACAATATCCTGCTACAACAAAAATTAAAGGAATTGAACATCGAAGTTAAAAGCCGGCCGGTAGAGCTGGGGTACGAATTAAGATGCGTGGCACCGGTAGCTTACGACCTGCTTTACTGTGGCTTGCTGGGCTACGGGGTTAAAAAACTTTTTGACGAAGGACGAACGGGATGCATGGTGACTGCCACGCCCGGTGGAAAAATTGAACCCCTTTATCTGGAAGATGTGGAAGATGAGCATGGAAAAATCAAGCCTCGCCTTGTTGATTTAAAACAGGGAAAATCGAGACTGGTGCTTGAAAACGGGCTTCAATACATTGAGCCGGGAGATTATGAAGAGGCGAAAAAATGGTTGCCAAACCCTGAAGAATACGACCTGCATGCTATTCTTAACTGGTAGAAATTAGTAAGGAGTAGTTTAGTAAAAACCATCATTCTTTTAGCAGCTTATTTCTAAAGCTTTGAAATGAAAGGCGAAGTGCCATTTCATGGCCAATCCATTCACACAATTGTCTATTCAATTTGTATTTACAGTTCATTACAGAATCAAATATTTTCTCATCGAATTTTACGAATTAAACGAATAATTACGATTGCTGCTGAGCAGCAATCGTAATTTAAAAATTTGTGTAATTCGTGTAATTCGATGATGATCTCTTTCTTATCATTTCTTTTGTTATTGTATGGGATTGAACTTGATGAGCGATATATATTAAAAGACATCCAGTAACATATAGCCCACCTACGGAGGGCTTATTATTGATTTGACTTTTTTTCTACAAATATCGTGTCCCTGCTGGGACAACCTAAAAAAAATGATTTTTTGTGTCAACGCATCTCCAAAGAAGTGCTTCAGACAAAATCTGCCTGCCTGTTTACCAGCCGAAGGATAGCAGACAAATAGAAACTAGCCCTTTCAAAATCTGCCTTTGAAACATTTAAAAATATGGTGTTGCTTTTTAGCTTCAATGCCTTACCTTTGCCTTCCCTTAAAAACAGAGAAGAGAGCAACTGAGGGTGGTAATTTTTTACCTATTTTAGTAGATTCGTTTAGAAAGGAAATTTATGTGGCAAGTAATTGTAAGGGTTATCCTGCGGTACCGGCTTATTATTTTGAGTCTGATTGCGCTGATCACACTATTCATGGGGTATACAGGCTCAAAAATAAAAATGTCGTACGAAATGGCATCGATGCTTCCGGACGATGACCCCATCAGTATAGAGTATCAAAAGTTTAAAAAGCAGTACGGGCAGGATGGCAGCGTAATTTTTGTGGCCATTCAAGATTCCAACTTGTTTACCCTTGATCATTTTCAATCGTGGTACGACTTAACCCAAAATGTATCAAAAATCGAGGGGGTTGAGGGGGTTGTATCGGCTGCCCATGCCTTTTCGCTGGCTCGAAACGACAGTCTTAAAAAGTTTGATTTCAAGCCAATATTAAACCACAGGCCCACGTCGCAGGAAGAGGTTGATTCTGTTAAAAAAATCCTTTATTCGCTACCCCTTTATAACGGACGTCTTTTTAATAAAAAAACCAACGTTAATCTGATGATGATTACCCTTGATAAAACGGTAATCAATTCAAAAAAACGGATCCCGTTAATCGAAGATATCAGGAATCAGATTAACCAATACGGAGCAACTTATCAGATTAAAATCCACTACTCGGGTTTGCCTTATATCAGAACTGTCACCAGCAAAATGATTCAAAACGAATTGTTGCTGTTTGTATTAATGGCACTGGTTATTGCTTCCATTCTTTTGTTCATTTTGTTCAAGTCGCTTCGAGCAGTATTTTTTGCCATGCTGGTGGTGATAATTGCTGTAATTTGGGCCTTGGGCACCGTGGTGTTATTTGGGTATAAAATCACCATCCTAACGGGGATACTACCCCCGTTGCTGATTGTTATAGGGGTTGAAAACTCCATCTTTTTGTTGAACAAATATCTCAGCGAATTTCGTGAACATGGCAACAAAGTAAAAGCCCTGTCGCGTATGATTTCACGAATCGGCAATGCCAACCTGCTCACCAACGCCACCACCGCCGTGGGGTTTGCAGCCTTTATCATCACCGGCAACCAACTCCTTGTTGAGTTTGGTATCATCGCTGCCCTGAACATTTTCCTTATCTACCTCCTTTCGCTTTTTATGCTCCCTATCCTGTTTAGCTTTTTTCCGGAACCCAAGCCTAAGCATCTCAAGCATCTTGAAAAAGGGTTTATAAGCAGATTTCTCGACAGGGTTGTTATTATTGTCCAAACAAAACGCCCGGTAATTTACATTGTCACAGGCATCTTGCTAATAGCCGGGATATATGGCATCACGAAACTTAAAACTACCGGCAACATTGTTGATGACATCTCGAAAGATGATATTCTTTACAAGGATTTAATATTCATGGAGCAAAATTTTAACGGCGTCATGCCGCTTGAAATTACCATCGACACGAAAAAGCCCAAGGGTATCTTACGGACATCCACCCTGCGGAAAATTGATAAACTGCAATCCGTATTAAAGTCTTATCCGGAGTTTTCAGAGCCACTTTCCATTGTTGAAGTGGTGAAATCGGCCAAACAGGCTTTTTACCGGGGAAATCCGAAGATGTACTCCCTCCCCAACAATCAGGAACGTAACTTTATCCTCTCTTATGTACCTTCGATCGACAAAGGAGGTAATAGCACCTTGCTTAAATCGTTTGTCGATTCTACCCTTCAAACCACCAGGGTTTCGGTTCAGATGGCCAACATCGGCACCAACGATATCGAGCGAATATTAAAAAGCCTCAACCCGAAAATTGATTCTATCTTCCCACCAAAAAAATATAATGTCCATTTAACCGGTACCAGTGTTGTTTTTTTAAAAGGCACCAATTACCTGGTGAAAAACCTTTTCTCCAGCTTGTTGTTGGCAATCATTGCCATTACCATGCTCATGGCGCTCATTTTTTCATCGGCCAGGATGATTATCATCTCACTGATTCCAAATATCATCCCTCAAATATTAACGGCCGGGATGATGGGATATTTTGACATCTCCATTAAGCCCTCCACCATATTAATTTTTAGTATCGCGTTGGGAATTAGTGTTGACAGCACCATCCATTTTCTGTCGCGTTACCGGTTACAGCTTAAATACAACAACTGGAAAATCAAGCAATCGGTTTTACTGGCTCTTCAGGAAACAGGGTATAGCATGATCTACTCGGCCATCGTACTCTTTTTTGGGTTTTCGATGTTTACGCTTTCCTCTTTTGGCGGAACTGAGGCACTGGGATACTTAGTGTCGGTAACCTTGCTGGTGGCACTCTTCTCAAACCTTTTCGTGCTGCCTTCATTACTTTTGAGTATCGACAAATGGTTGCTCACGAAATCGTTTAAAGAACCCTTGCTGGAGGTATTTGATGAGGAAGAAGATATTGAACTTGATAAATTAATTATTGAAGAGTTGGGTGACGAAGAACAAGACAACAACAATAAAAAACTTTAATTATGAAAGGTATTATTTTAGCAGGAGGCTCGGGAACAAGGCTTCACCCCTTAACCATTGCTGTTAGCAAGCAGCTTATGCCGGTGTACGACAAACCTATGATTTATTATCCATTGTCGATTTTAATGCTTGCCGGTATTAACGAAATATTGATTATCTCAACACCGCACGATTTACCTAATTTTGAGAAGCTTTTAGGAGACGGTTCCAACATAGGATGCAAATTTTCGTATGCCGTGCAGGAAATCCCCAACGGTTTAGCACAAGCTTTTGTGATTGGTGAGGAGTTTATCGGAAATGACAAGGTTGCCCTGGTATTGGGAGATAATATTTTTTACGGCAACAAACTTCAGCAACTT
>JANTGU010000102.1 GCA_024762735.1 Bacteroidales bacterium
GGCATCTCAGATTTGTTTATAGTGGGCGAAGATCCCGTGGGAAAATATGTGGCCAAACTATATAGAAACAACAACCGTAACCAGCATCTAACGCCGGTTTATACTGGAATTCCCGGGGTGGTTGACGGCAGTGTGCAATGGGGAGACTATGATGGCGATGGCGATCCTGATCTTCTTCTTACCGGCTTAACCACTAAAGGGCTAATAAGTGCCGTGTATAAAAATAACCGGCATAATAAATTTACAAAAGTTGAAACTGGTTTTCCCGGTTTGCATTATGGTACGGCCAAGTTTGCCGATTATGATAACGATGGTGACCTGGATGTAATTTTATGCGGAAGCGACAGCGCGGGAACGACCATTACCGATATTTATCAAAATCAAAAAGGAAAATTTGTTAAAACCAACATGGGTATCGTTCCGTTAAAAATGAGCGATATTGCCTGGGGCGATTACGACAACGACGGCGATGAAGATTTTATCATCAATGGCGAAACGCACGACGGCAGGTTTCAAACCAGGCTGTATAACAACGATGGCCATGGGTCCTTTAACGCTGTTTTTTCTGACTTTGTGGCCGTTCGGTCGGGTTCGGTGGATTGGGGTGATTTTGATCATGATGGAGATTTAGACTTGCTGCTGACCGGCGAATCGTACAACGGACCGGTATCTAAAATTTACCGAAATGACCGGAATGGAGTTTTTACCGACATTCACGCCCAGCTGGTAGAACTCTATTTGAGTGATGGCCATTTTGGCGATTATGACAATGATGGCGATTTGGATGTGGTTATTTCAGGGATGTCACACGATTATCAGTTTGTCAGCAGAATCTACCGCAACGATCCGGTCAGAAAAAAAGCGAAGGCTAAAAAAGAAACCAGTTCCAGTATCTACGACAGTAAGTATTACAATTACGAGCGTGCTGAGCGGGTTTGGTATTTTGTGTATTCCTCGGGGTATTTCGATATGGATGGCGATGGTATTAAAGAGTATAACACCTTTGTAAGCACCATTAAAAAACCGGCCAAACAGTACGAGATGGAAGAGGCTTTCAGAGCCTACATCATAAAAAACTATCCACAGTGGCCCATCATCGACCAGGGCAACATCATCCAAAACGGGTTTGTAAAGCTTGATGAAGCTAAAAAATCAAGAAAAACCATCGTGGATGCATACCAAGGCAAAGGCTTTCATGTTTACACGGTGGATTGGTAAGCTACAAGCCATTGATTTTATTTACTACTTTTTCTCGCACAGCTCAGTTAACACTCCAAAAGTAGATTTGGGATGTAAAAAGGCAATGTTCAATCCCTCGGCACCCGGGCGCGGTTTTTTATCGATCAGGCGCACTCCTTTTTCCGATGCTTCTTCCAGTGCTTGTTCAACATTCTCAGCAGCAAATGCCAGGTGATGAATGCCCTCGCCCCGTTTTTCAATAAACTTGGCTACCGGGCTTTCAGGGTCAGTGGGTTCCAATAATTCCAGTTTGGTTTGACCTACCTTAAAAAAAGCGGTCTTTACTTTTTGATCGGTCACCTCTTCGATGGCATAACATTTCAGGCCTAAAACATTTTCATAATAGGGAATAGCCTCGTCCAGGCTTTTCACGGCAATGCCGATATGTTCTATATGGGTAAGATTCATGGTCTGATTATTTATTTTTCAGGTTTCAACACCAACACCGAACCGTTTTTAATTTTAGCAGGATCGGTAACCAAAGTGCGGTATTTGCCGGTTACAAACATTTTTGCCTGATCGGCATAGTGGGGACTCATAAAGTTCCCCGACTGGCCGGTTGGAATAATGGTGAGTTTGGTCGTTGGGTCTTTCATGTCAATTAAAAACCGCAATGCGGGACCTGATTTCACGGGGTAAACACCGGAAACATTATAATTAAAACCCTCTTTGTCTACCACTTCATTGGTTCCCCCGTCTTCAAACGGCCCCACGTTAAAAATTTGATCGAAAGGCTCTTGTCGGCCGATGGGATGAATATGCGTTAAAACATGCACTTTACCCCACCGCCAGGCAGATACATCGTCACCAAGCTGTTGTTGCAGCGAGGTGATGGCTTCATCCAACCCCATGCGGAAAGCATCTTTTCGGGTCTCTTTTTCGGGCGTGTTGATGTTGTCCCACCAAATACAGTCGGGATTAGTAAACAACCGTTCAATAGATGAACGCACCAAATTGGAGCTTACCGACTTTTTAAAACTCTTTTCACCCAGCTCGTCGGCCATGGCTTGTTCGAGCACGTAATAAAGCATTTTGGTATATATGGTCACGCCAATATTATTTACATCCGATTTTCCATCCCAGTTTTGCAGTGCCTTGATAGCCTGTGCGTAAACGGCATTCTTGCTGGCAAACTTATCGGCTCCTACCTGGTCAAGCACCAGCCTGGCAATCATAGCATCGCGCTGCGAGTAGTTGTCCAGGTGGATTTTTTCCATCTCTTCAGCACTCCATTTGTTTTGCGAGTTTAACAACTGCTTGGCCCTGGCAGCACGGTAGCCCGGAGAATAGTAGCCCGGGTAGGTTTCGCCCTCCACAGCAGGAGGTTGATCGTTGGAAGTCTCCAACATACCATCCTCGGGGTTTTCCGACTGCGGGTTTAGCTCGAAAGGATAAAAACCTAACGGCTCATCTTTTCCCGAAGCACCATCCAACACGGTGGAAGGATTAACATGAGCAGGTCGTTTGACCAACCTTCCCGAAGCCCACCAGGCAATGTTATCATCGGTATCGGCATACAAAACATTCAATCCCAGCAAGTCGATTAACGAGCATCCTTTTCTAAACTCCTCCATATTTTGCGCGTTATTAATGTAATAAAGTGCCTGGATGACGGTACCATCCAAATGCTGGAGCGCCCACCAAAGGGTAACCGGCTGCTTATCCTTTTGAACCATATCGGGGTAAGCCTCGTTCATTACCGGCCCGTGACGGGTTACTTTAATATTGTAATCAACATCTTCAGCTCCTTTTACCTTAATCACTTCTTTATCCGTGATCATGGTTTGCCAATGGTCGTTTTCCCAAACCTGGTTGCTGTTATCAGGATTTAGTTTTTCTTTGTAAAGATCCATGTTATCGAAAGGGAAAATAGTTACACCCCAGGCATGTTGTCCGGTGTTACCCACCACGGCGTAAGGCACCCCCGCAAGGTAATATCCCGAAATCATTTGGCCGGGAAAGTGTAGCACGGCTTCGTACCAAACAGAAGGCTGCGCATAGGCAATGTGCGTGTCGTTGGCCAACAGGGGGTGACCCGATTTTGAGCGCTCTTTGCTTACCACCCAGTTGTTGGACCCTTCCCAAATGGGAATGGGTATATACTCCTGAAACTCCTTGAAATTGGGAAAAAGTTCGGCCACGGGGTCAGCTTGCTTATGGGTAGAAGCTATCGCTGACGAATCAAGATTAAATAGTTTAAGATACTGATCGCCAAGCTTGTTTTTTACTTCCGAAACGGCAGGATCCTGTGTCAATGCCGAAGTAAAGGTAAAAGCCATGTAGCCGATGGTTGCGTAAACATCCTGCACGGTAAAATGGGTAGGTTTGAAATCCATCAAGGTAAACTCGATGGGGAAATCCCCTTTGTCAACAAAGGCGTTTACGCCTTCAAGATAGGCTCTGGTGTCCTGTTGCCATTGTTTGTCGTTGGATTTAAAAAACAAATCAGCCGACTTGTTGGCCATTTTATAAAACTGCAAATTGCGTAGTTTTTTATCGGTAGGGATAAGTGTTTTGCCTAAAATTTCTGACAATCTTCCCCCGGCCACCCGCCGGATCATCTCCATTTGAAACAGCCTGTCCTGTGCATGCACGTAGCCAAGTGCCAGGTATGCATCGTGTGCATCAGTGGCATTAATATGAGGAACGCCAAACTCGTCAAAGGTAACGGTAACCGGTTGGTGAAGTCCTTTAATGTTAAGGTTTCCCGAGTAATCAGGAGCAGTACTTTTCAGCCAAAGGTAAACACCTCCTGCCACAATCACTACTAAAATGATTAAGGCAATAATAAAACGTTTTAGGAATTTCATGATGGTTATTTTTATAATGAAAAATCAAAGATAGCAACTATTTCCATTCAACAATTGTTCCCCGTGATTTATCAAGGTAGTGTTTGGGTACCGATGTTTTGATCACTTCTGCAAACCTTTCAATCATTTTTGTTTTGGCAAAGCGGCGGGTAAAAACCAGCGCTACCTCTCGCAAAGGAACCATATTGGTAAAATGACGAATTTGACTTTGGTGCTCATTGGCTATAACTTCTTCTGCCAGTTCGGGAATAAGGGTGTAACCCCCTTCCTTGTCGATAATCCGCATCAGGGTTTCTAATGAACCGCCTTCAAACTCAAAGGGGAGATCATCACTTTCAAGGTCGTGTAAGTCGCATAAGTTTACTACCTGGTGCCGGAAACAATGGCCATCGTTTAACAACCAGATTTCGGAAGTGGCAATATCGCCCACCTGAATCACCGGCTTGGTTACCAATGGATGATTTTTGTTGGAATAGATAAGCATCTCTTCATAGTAAAGGGGCATCTCAAGGATTTGTTTTTCATGCAACGGGGTTACCAATATGCCCACGTCCAGCAGGTCTTTTTCCAGATTTTCCACAATCATTTCCGTTACCTGTTCTTCAATCTTTAGTTTTACATTGGGATACTTTCGCTTGTAGTCGCCGGTAAACAAAGGCAGCAGATAGGGGGCAATGGTGGGGATGACCGCAATGCGCAGTTCGCCGCTAATCTCCTCTTTTACATCTTTTACAATTTCGTCAATTTTTTTTGCCTCCTGCAGGGCAATTCTTGCCTGTTCAATAATTTTCTTCCCTTGTTCCGTGGGAATGACGGGTTGTTTGGTTCGGTCGAAGATGATGACATTCAGCTGCTCTTCCAGCTTTTTGATTTGCATGCTGAGGGTGGGCTGCGTAACAAAACATTTGTCTGCTGCCGTGGCAAAGTGACGATAAGTATCCACCGCCACGATGTATTCAAGTTGAACAAGGGTTACCATAACTTTTAGTTGTGTTAATATTTATTTAAGCAATCACACCATACTGAACTAGGCTTTTCATAAGGCAACAAATTGTGTCATTCTGAGCGCCCGTCCGAACGTACCGACCGGTACGGGCGGGGAGTCGAAGAATGCATCACACTTCGACTCCGCTCAGTGTGACAAATTATCGTCAACCTGCCAACTAAAAAAGTAACTTTTCGAATAGTCTTCTCAATATTTTACCCCCAAAGGAGCGCTATAGGTTTGCAACCAAAACATAAACTTTAAACAACTACATTTTTAGGTTATTCAATCCTGCAAATATAGACAAAAACTATCATATTATAAAAACAATCGATTTGACTTATGTTACTATTCAATCTATTTTTGCCCCATCAAATAAATTTAAAAACCAATAAAAAATTAAATCATGGAACAAGAATTAAACAACACAGTAAATCAAATGCCCCGCATTGGCGACATTGCACCCGATTTTGAAGCGGTTACTACCAAAGGAACCATCAAGTTATCAGATTATGCCAAAGACAAATGGATTGTTCTGTTTTCGCATCCTGCCGATTTTACCCCGGTATGTACTACCGAGATGAGCGGCTTCGCCCTGCGTAAATCGGAGTTTGATGCTTTGAACACTGAACTGATGGGTTTGAGCATTGATAGTATCCACGCTCACCTGGCCTGGGTGAACAATGTCAAAAAAAACACCGGGGTCTATTTTGACTTCCCGATTATTGCCGACATCGACATGAAAGTGTCAAAATTATACGGAATGTTGCAGCCCAACGAAAGCGAGACTGCTGCAGTTAGGGCCGTATTTTTCATCGACCCGGGCAAAAAAATCAGACTGATTATGTACTACCCGTTGAATGTAGGCCGTAACATGGACGAAATATTACGTTCACTCAAAGCTTTGCAGGTTTCCGATAAAAACGGGGTAGCTCTTCCGCTCAATTGGGTAGAAGGCGAGAAAGTAATTGTACCCCCGCCAAAGAACCTGGATGAAATGCAGGAGCGCATTGAAGGGAACTATGAAGAAAAGATTGATTTTTACCTTGTAAAGAAAAGTTTGTAAACAGAGATTTTTTCATGCGATTAAAGCCAGCCGAAGCCATTCGGGTGGCTTTTTTTATATGCTGTTTCCCTATCTACACCCTTAAAGTAGCTTTAAGCCGCAACGGGTTTAACAGCAGATCCAGGGCATCATTTATACTCGTTAACACAATATCTGCCCTTTGCCATGTTTTAACGGCGGCGCCTTCCTGTTGCATGACCACCATCCCCAGCGCTGCATTTTCCAGCATCAGCACATCATTTAGCCCATTGCCAATAGCCACTACCTGCTTTTCGCCAAGGATTTTAATGAAATCGGCTTTTTGTTGCTGCTGGCTTCCTTTTTCCAGAACCGTTAACTGGCAGTTGATATTTTTCAGGTTTTCGGCAGCTTTACCAAAGGTGTCGGCAGTAACCACATAAATGGCCAGTTTTTCTGCCAATAGGTTTAGGCGTTCCTCAACACCTTGAATCAGGTTACCGTCCACAGCCAGGGTACCATTGTAATCGAGCACCAGATGACTAAGATGAAGTGCCTCTTGCCCGGGAATATCAAGGGTTAACATGGTTTTATTTTTTTGATTCTTATTTGTTCAGATTTAGTTATTGAAAAAACCGGCGGCACTCTCAAAGGTTTCTTCAAAACTACGGGTTACATCCTCTTCATACTTGGTACCCACCGGAAAAGGGTTTTCATGAGTATAAGGATACGGGAAATCTTTTACTTCTACCGGAACCGGGATGTTACGGGCAACGCCTTTTAAAGTGTTAATTACTTCGTAATAAGGGATAACCTGGTCGTTTTCCAACGTGATGGCCATCATACGGTCACTCAACTTTTGGAACAACGATTCGCGGTAAGCCCGTTTTTTACCGTAGTTGAGCATCAGGCTCAGGTGCACGCCTTCCGCGTGTTCTTCCATATAATGTTTCAGCCGGGGATTGTTGGCTTTATGACTTTCAAAATGTTCGATTAGGTAAGAGTATAACGCTACATTGGCTTTGCTGTCGATAATAAATTTTGATACGGGTGATAACCGGTTAAACACAGCACCCCCGGTAAACATGCAGAGTCTGGTGTTATCGAAAAAGCCTTTGGGGTTGGTCATTATTAATATTTCCGACAGAAGTGCCCCTATGGAATAGGCAAACATATCGAAATTGGTTTTTGGCAACAGAAAGGGTATTTTGTTTGATCTGGTGGTTTCTAGAAACGAAATTACATCTTCGTAACTTTGTAACCCCGACCATATAAAACGTTGCGGGCGGGTATGCAGCCTGCTGCTAATGGCAACATTCGACAGGGTGGATTGCTGCACGTCCGGAAACATCCGCTTTCTTATCTTACTTAACTCGTACATTTCATACTTACTGCTCCAAAGATGTGGCGCACGATTCATATGGAATGCCAATGGAAATAAAATAACGGCCTGCTCCGTTGCCTCCGACAGAAATTTTGCCCAGGGATAATATTTTTCCCACGATTTTTCATTAAAACCATGAAACAAGAAAAT
>JANTGU010000103.1 GCA_024762735.1 Bacteroidales bacterium
TATTTTTGCTCCCAATCCGAAAATTGAAAATATACTGGCTCCTATCATCGTTCCAACAGCCATCGAGATTACTTCAACAAGAGAAAGCTTTTTATCTTTTGCCATATCTTACCTGTTTTTGATTTTTTAGCAAAGCTAAACAAATATTAACGCCTATCCCTATTCAAACATCATATCTTTGCTAATCGTAACTATGAATGGTTGTGTTAATTAAAGTGAAAAATTAATCAACTTACTTGACAATTCAAAATATGATATTATATTTGCAAGTGATTACTCACTTATTTATTATTATGTCATTAAAAATAAAAACCAACAAATGATGGATTCTAAAAATGTTAATGCAATGACTGACATAAAAGGCCTTACTTCTTCTGAAGCGAGAAAGCGGATGGAGAAATTTGGCATGAACGAAATCCCTGAAAAGGATGAAACTTTGTTTCATCGAATTTTCAGGCGGTTTTGGGGACCTATTCCCTGGATGATAGAGGTGGCTGCTATTTTGTCGGCAGCAGTTAAAAAGTGGGGGGACTTTACCATTATTATCATCATGCTGCTCACCAATGCTGTACTAGATTTCTATCAGGAATCAAAAGCCCTGAATGCTATTAAAGCCTTAAAAAAATCGTTGGCGCAAAAAACGCTTGTGCAGCGTGATGGGAAATGGGTTGAAATAAATGCCAAAGAGATTGTACCCGGCGATGTGATTAAGCTAAAGATTGGCGATATTGTACCGGCAGATGCCGAATTACTCGAAGGTGATTATCTGTTAGCGGACATGTCGGCTCTTACAGGAGAATCGTTACCGGTTACCAAAAAAGTTGGAGATGAAATTTATGGTAATGCCATCATTAAAAAAGGCGAAATGCTTGCCCGTGTTACCAAAACCGGTTTGGATACCTACTTTGGTAAAACGGTAAAACTGGTTGTCAAGGCTCAAAAAGAACAGAGAAGTCACTTCCAGAAAATGGTGGTTGCTGTAGGTAACTTCCTTATTTTAATAACGGTGATACTCATCGCCGTTATCATTTTCGTGGGGCTTTTCCGGCATGAAAACATTTTTGACCTGCTTGAATTTTCACTGGTACTGACTGTGGCGGCCATTCCGGTTGCCCTGCCTGCAGTACTTACTGTTACCATGGCTGTTGGAGCTGTAAACCTGGCTAAAAAGAAGGCCATTGTGAGCAGGTTGCAGGCCATTGAAGAACTGGCCGGCATGGATATTCTCTGTTCCGACAAAACCGGCACACTCACTAAAAACGAGATGACCATTTCGGAGCCCTATGCTACCAAGGACTTTAAGGCGGATGATGTATTGTTTTACGGTGGGCTGGCATCCAAAGAAGAGAATAAGGACCCCATCGAAACCCCCATATTCAACTATCTCAAAGAAAAAAACCTTAGTTCGAAGCTTGCTGAATATCACCTTAAAAAGTTTGTACCCTTCGATCCGGTAATCAAGCGTACCGAAGCCGAATTTGAAGAATTAACGGTAACCAAAGGAGCGCCGCAGGTGATAGCAGAGCTAAGCAAGAAGGATTTTGACGAAGAGAAACTTAATACAACCATTAACGAATATGCTCAAAAGGGATTCAGAACCCTGGGCGTAGCGATTAAGAAAAAGGGAGAGAAAACATTCCGGTTTGTGGGCTTGATTCCGCTTTTCGACCCGCCACGCGACGATTCAAAAGAAACAATCTCCGATTTAAAAGCCCACGGGGTAGATGTAAAAATGGTTACCGGCGACAACCTTGCCGTTGCCCAATACATTTCAGGAGTGTTAAACATTGGTGATGAAATTGAAAACATCAATCAGCTTAAAGGCCACGACACGAAAGAGTACGATATTTTGGCAAAGGTAATTTCGGAAACCATCTTCAATAAGGTGTATAACGACAAAACCAAAGCTGACGAATATTCCAACGAAGTGGTAAAAGAGGTTCAAAAAGAGCTGGAGAACATCCCTTTGCCCAAAGGACACATCAAACAGCATGAGTCGGAGATTGTGGAAATTATTGAAAACGCCAATGGCTTCGCACAGGTATTTCCGGAGGATAAATATTTTATTGTTGACAAATTACAAAAAGCCAAGCACATTGTGGGTATGACCGGGGATGGTGTAAACGATGCTCCTGCTTTGAAAAAAGCCGATTGCGGTATTGCGGTAAGCGGTGCTACCGATGCTGCACGGGCTTCTGCCGACATTGTTTTAATGGCTCCCGGATTAAACGTAATTAATGAAGCGGTTAAACAGGCCCGTATCACTTTTGAAAGAATGAAAGGATACACCATTTACCGCATTACCGAAACCATCCGGGTGATACTGTTTATGACTGCTTCAATCGTAATCTTCCATTTTTATCCGGTAACGGCATTGATGATTATTTTCCTTGCTTTGCTTAACGACATCCCCATCCTGACCATTGCTTACGACAACACAAAAATCAAAATGAAACCTGTGTCGTGGGACATGTCAGAAACACTGATTTTATCCAGCTGGCTGGGCTTTGCCGGTGTGATATCCTCGTTCCTTGCTTTCTTTTTACTGAAAGATTATTTCAAACTTTCCGATGAATTAATTCAATCCATCATTTTTATGAAACTTATCGTGGCAGGCCACGGCACTGTTTACAACACCCGTACTACCAACTGGTTCTGGAAACGGCCGTTCCCGGCAAAAATACTTTTCAACGCTTCATTACTGTCGGCAATCATTGGCTCAATCATAGCCATTTACGGCTTTGGACTTATAACACCAACAGGATGGGAATGGGCCGGGTTAACCTGGGCCTATGCACTATCATGGTTTGTATTTAACGATGTGGTTAAAATGATGGTAATCAGGTTTTATAAACGAAGAGGAAAAATGAATATTTAGTGTTTAACTTAAAAAAATTAAAACGATGAAAACAGACAATGCAATAGTAGGTGTAAATTTTTCAAAACTTGACGCTCCTCTTATTAAGTATGTTGACTTTTTATCAACAAAAATTCCAATCAGAACAGTAAATAATCTGTTCGTTTTTACAGCTCGCAACTCGTTTGATGCCCTGCAAAAAGATGCCGGCAAAAAGGAGGCTGAGGAGATGTTAAAAAGCATCAAAAATAAAATGAGCGAAACCATTACGCCACAATATAAAAATATTAAGTATGTAAAAAACTATGCCGAGGCCGGTTTGTTTGTTCAAAAATATTACCATCAGGTTAATCGTAAGGAGACTGATTTGGTATTTATGGGAAAAGAAAACGAATCACATGGCTCCATGAACAAGGTTGTTGTACGGCACATTCCGGCGCAAACATTCATCGTTCCCGAATTGTCAAAGCACAAGTTATCAAATATTATTATTGCGCTTGACCAAACCGATTTTTCAAAACATATTCTTCACAAAGCCCTTGAGTTTTGCAGCCTTGTTTCAGGGTCGCCAAGCATAACCTGTTTGCATGTCGGTCACATGCCAAGTCATGCCCAGTTGGTCGAAATGTTTAGCGAGAGCCATCAGTTGAATGTTAACGAGTTTAAAAAGATTTACGATAGTTATACCCATGATTTAAAAGAGAGTTTTGAAAACTTTATCAAGGAGAACACCAAAGATTATCACGGAACAAAATTAAACATCCAATTTGTGGGCGAAACCCGAAAAGCGTATCGCGGATTGTTAAGTTATATCAAGGCCAACAATGCTGACTTGCTGATTATGGGAAGCAAAAGCCACTCCATGATTGATGTGATGCTTTTGGGAAGTTTTGCCGAAAAAATTATCGCGAAAAATAACGAGATACCCATGTTGGTGGTAAAATAGGGGTTAGTTTCTTAGCGATGTAGTTCAAAATCTAAATACTTAATATGAATCAAACAACATTAATTATAGCTGTCGCAATAGTGGTGGTAGCTGTTTATATTATCTACCGTTTTGTTTTTAAAAAACAAAAAGTAAACGAGGAGATACTGCATGAACCTTTTCATGAGCAGTGGCGTAAGATACTGTTGCAACGGGTACTCTATTATAAAAACCTGCCTGACGATAAGAAAAGAGAGTTTGAAGAGAGGGTTAAGTTGTTTTTATCTGAAAAAAAAATCAATGGTGCCGATGTTGAAGTAACGGATACCGACAAGCTTTTAGTTGCTGCTTCGGCAGTTATTCCGTTGTTTGCCTTCCCGCGTTATAACTATCCAAACGTGAGGGAAGTGGTGTTGTACCCGAATTCGTTTGACGAAAAATTTCAAACAAATGATGAAGTAGGACAACGTGATATTCTAGGTATGATTGGTGATGGTTTTATGAGCGGGGTAGTCATTTTATCGAAGCCAGACCTTGAAGCGGCATTCAACGGAACACGCCACCGAAGCAATGTGGGCATCCACGAGTTTGTGCATCTGATTGACAAAGCTGATGGCTCGGTTGACGGGGTTCCTGAGATTCTTTTTACACACTCCTACTCCTTACCATGGATAAAGGAAATTAAAAAGGAAATGAAAAAGATTAAAAGCGGACACTCCGATATTAGTCCTTATGCTTTAACAAATAATGCCGAGTTTTTGGCAGTGGTGAGTGAGTATTTTTTCGATAATCCTGAAAAAATGAAAAGTCGCCATCCCGAATTGTACAAAATCCTCACTGAAATATACAAACAACATCCGGACGATTATGTTTAGGGAGATTTAAAAAAGAAAAATAGATTTTCAAACAGCAATTCTTAAATCCCTGCCTCGTCAGCAGACAGGTACATTCGCTATTCCCTGCCTGCGGAAGGCAGGTGCATTCTAAAATCCTCACCGACTCCTTATTAAAACACCAATGGAACCTTCTCGTACATCTCGGGCAGGGTGCTGTTCCATCCATAGGTATCTTTAATTTTTACCCGCAAAGCATCCGACGATTGCGGTTCTCCATGGACTATAAATATTTTTTCGGGTTTTTGCTTAATGCCTGACATCCACGATAGCAGTTCTGCCTGATCGGCATGCGACGACATGGTTTTGATGTGCTCAACAGTGGCACGTACCTGGTAGTACTTGCCATGAAGTTTAATCTCGTGGCTTCCTTCACTTAACATTCTGCCACGGGTACCCACGGCCTGAAAGCCCGGCAAAACAAAGGTGGCAGAAGGATTTTTTAAATGGTTTTCAAGATAGTACAAAACCCGGCCGCCATTCATCATACCACTACCGGCGATGATAATCTTTGGCGACTTGTCTCTTGCCAACACGAAAGTTTCTTTGATAGAAGTTACGATGCGGGTATCTTTAAAAACTTCATTAAACACGCCGGGGTCAATACTAAGCCACTCGGGATATTTTAAAAACAATTTGCTCACGTCGTGCCCCATGGGGCTGTCGAGATAAACCGGTAAATCGGGAATTTTATTTTCTTTTTTAAGCTTCCAAATTTCGTACATAAAATCCTGTGCACGGTCAACAGCAAAGCTGGAAACAATTAACGGCCCGTGATTGAAAGCAGCATGGTCAATAATTCGTTTGATTACATCCGATGTTTTTTCGGTAGGATGTAACCTGTCGCCATAAGTTGATTCGATAAAAAGCACGTCAGCCTTTTCAGGCTTTTCGCGATGAACCAGCATGGGGTCGTCAGGGCGTCCTATATCTCCGGAAAAAACAAACCGTTTTCCTTTTATATCCATCTCGATAAAAGCAGCACCAGGAATGTGGGCATTTTTCCGAAAACGAAATTGAATGTTGTCGGTCAACCTGATAAAATCTTCCGCCGACTGAGGCGTTAACAGCGGCAAAGTCTTTTCAACATCCTTTAAGTTGTATAGTGGTTCTGCCACCTTATGTTTCGAGTAGCCATGCTTGTTAGCATGTTCAGCATCTTCCTCCTGAATTTTGGCACTATCGGTTAAAATAATCTGCGCCAAATCAGCCGTGGGTTCCGTGCAGTAAACGGGACAACGTAAGCCCTGCTTTACCAGTCGTGGCAAATAGCCGGTATGATCCAGATGGCCGTGGGTAAGGATAACGGCATCAATCCTGGAAGCATCAAAAGGAATGTCCTTCCAGTTTCGCTCACGCAGCTGCTTAACCCCCTGAAAAAGACCGCTGTCAACCAGCAGGTGAAAGCCATCAATGGCCAATAAATACTTTGACCCGGTTACTGTCCCGGCAGCGCCCAGGAATTGTACATAATTATCGTGTTGATCAGACATGATGATAAGTTTTGATGCTATAAAAGTACACAATTTTGAAAGATTGGCATGTTAAAGAATGCTAATGGTAAGTTGGTTGACAATTCGTTTAATAGCAGGTTTTTGCGATTACACTTTCCACTCTCCTGGATTTGGTATTTTATACATCTACATGAATCGGTGTGCATTGTTTAATTTACGATTCTTCAATTAAACGGAGGTCATTTCAGAAGGGATAATGAAAAGAGCGTTGTAGCGAAGCTAGCAACTGGGTAATAGGCGTTCGGATTGCAAATCCGAACGAGCCTGAGCGTTGCGTCGAAGAGAACAAGTGAGTAATAAACGTTCGGATTGCAAATCCGAACGAGCGTGGGTTGTTTTGCTTTGCTATCATTTCGGGGTCAACCTCAACCTCATCACAAAAAAAATCAATCTAATCATAACTTTTCCGGCACTCGTGCGTTTATAAACTGAATCTGTTAATAACTATTTGCCTTCTTACACGTTGTATGAGGAGGAATCAATAATTTTAGTTTCAGAAAAACAAGCACCATTATGAGGCACAACCTATTCAAAACCAGCATAGTTGTTTTATTACTTTTGCTCTTTTTCAGCGTCACTGCACAGGAATCGGTTTACTACAGCGAACCGGGGCAAACCTACCGGCAGGCGATGGAGCTCTTCAACCAAAAAGCTTACGGTCCCGCGGGCAAGCTTTTTGAAGAGTACCTTCAACAACAAAGCAGCAACAGCCTCTATGTTGAAAATGCCGATTTTTATAAATTGGTGTGTGCTGTCGAGATGAAAGACAGTGACGCCCTGCCCCTTGCTATCGAGTTTGGTAAAAAATATCCTGAAAGTGCCCACATGGAATCGGTATTTTTTGAAATGGGAAAACTCTACTTTGACAAAAAGAAATACAGACCTGCCTTAAATGCCTTCAAGGAGGTAAGCGCTTCAAAACTGGCACCCGCCGACCAAGCCGAATATTATTACAAGCGAGGATATTGCCTGCTGAAAACCAACAAGCCCGATCAGGCCATCGCCGACTTTGAAAAGGTGATGAGTACCAAAAGTAGTTTTACCGCGCCGGCCACCTATTATTATGCACACATTAAATATTTAAAACATGAATACGACGAAGCGCTGCAAGCCTTTAAAAAGGTGGAGAAAAACCGGCGTTTCAGCAAGTATATCCCCAATTATTTAATTCACATCTATTTTGAGAAGAAAGACTATCAGCAGGTAATCGATCAGGGAGAAAAATTTTACCGTAAGGCGCCTTCAAAATCGAAAGGCGAAATAGCAAGACTGATGGCCAACTCATACTACGAGCTCAAGAATTACGATAAAGCCCACAACTATTTTCTTGTTTATGAACGAAGCACCCGCTCGATTGGCCCTGAAGAAAACTATAAAATCG
>JANTGU010000104.1 GCA_024762735.1 Bacteroidales bacterium
TACGAACAGCCTCTTTTTCCACGTCGTGGAAATATTTTTTAACGAGTTTTTCTTTTTCAGCACGCTCTTCTTCGTCGAATGTTTCCAGGTATGCTTCGCGGATGGCTTTGAAACTGTCGGTGCGGGCATGTTTGTCAGGATTTCCCTGCAAGGCCAGCTGGTAGCATTGGTCGTAAGTGGCAGCATGAACGGCCTCTTTTAATTCAGGGTCGTTGTTTTCGTGACAATATTCGCGTTTTGGACTTGCCTTTTCAACTTTGGAAGCCAGGTCGATTTGCGCCTGACACTGTACTTTAATGGCGTCATGAGCTACTTTAAGCGCTTCCAGCATAACAGCTTCCGAAACTTCTTTCATTTCACCTTCTACCATCATGATGTTATCGAGGGTAGCGGCAACCATAAGTTCCAGGTCGGCTTCTTCTAATGCTTCTCGGCTTGGGTTAATGACAAATTCACCATTAACTCGGGCTACTCTTACTTCTGAGATAGCCTCTTTGATAGGGATATCGGAAACTGCCAGGGCAGATGACGCTGCCAGCGCGGCGTAAGCATCGGGAAGTACATCCGATTCACCCGAAATGAGTGTAATAAGCACTTGCGTTTCAGCGTGGTAGTCTTCGGGGAAGAGGGGACGCAATGCGCGGTCAACCAATCTTGAAATCAGGATTTCATATTCGGTAACCCTGCCTTCACGCTTGAAAAATCCACCGGGGAATTTACCGGTGGCAGCATATTTTTCTTTATAGTCAACTGATAGTGGCATGAAGTCAACATCTTCTCTGGCTTCCTGAGCCGAGACAACGGTTGCCAGCAACATGGTGTTGCCGATTTTAATAACGACGGATCCGTCGGCTTGTTTGGCGAGCTTACCGGTTTCGATGGTAACGGTTCTACCATCCGGTAAATCAAACGATTGTGTGATCAAATTATATGACATAATGTGTTATAAGAAATTAATAATTCAGGTGTTTACATAAACACAAAAAAAGGCAATCGTAATAATTGCCTTTTTTTGCATAAGGATTGCGCCACGACTATTTACGTAGTCCAAGTTCTTTAATAATGGCACGATACCTCTCGATGTCTTTAGCTTTTAAATAATCGAGTAATTTTCTTCTTTTACCTACTAAACGAATCAGCGAACGCTGGGTAAACAAATCTTTTTTGTTTTCCTTCATGTGTTCGGTAAGGTGTTTGATACGGAAGGTAAACAACGCGATTTGGCCTTCGGCAGAACCTGTGTCGTGTTCGTCTTTACCGTATTTTGTGAAAATCTCGGTTTTCTTTTCAGTGCTTAAATACATATCTTTCTCTTTGTTTTCGTTTTTGGGCTGCAAAAATAGTAACTATATTTGAATTGACAAATCTTTTTTACTTTTTATTTTGTTCCTCTTCCGGTGATAGCCAGCCGCCACCCAACGCTTTGTAAAGCGCGATGTAAGCATTCAGCAATTCTTTTCGTGTTTGAGCGTAAGCAAGCTGTGCATTAAACGATTGCCGTTCACTTTCCAGTACTTCCAAATAGCTGGTTTGTCCCTTGTCGTATCGTTCGTCCGATAATCTTTGCGCGTTGATGGCGGCATCATTCCTTATTTTAGCAGCAGCCAGCTGATCTTTATAGGTTTTAATGGCGATAAGGGCATCTTCTACCTCTTTAAAAGCCTTTAATGTTACGTTTTGATATTCCAACAATGCGGCTTCGGTGTTATGTCTTTCAATTTCAACCCGACGCTTATTCTTGCCAAACTGAAAGAGGGGGCCGGTCAGGCTTCCTGCTGCTGCCCATGCCAGGCCGCCTGCATTAAAAGCAAGCAGGTCGTTGGTGGCATAACCCAGCAATCCTGTAATGTTCAGTGATGGCCACCGCATGGCTTGTGCCACGCCAATTTTAGCGTTTTGGGCCGCATAGAGTGCTTCGGCCTGCAACACATCAGGACGGCGTAAAAGCAATTGGGATGGCAGTCCGCTTGGAATTTCAGGCGGCATATGTTGCTCAAGCAATGAACGGCCGGTTTCTATTTTGTCGGGTTGTTTGCCTAACAATATCGTTAAGGTGTTTTCGGTTTGTGCCACGGCGCGTTCATAGATAGGTATAGAGGCTGCCGAGATGGCTGTTTGAATTTGTGATTGGTTGTAATCTATTTCAGCCACGATGCCGTAATCGTACCTTGCTTTGATGATGGCCATGCCACTATCGCGTGAATGGTAGGTCTGGTTTGCCACTTTCAACTTTTCCTTATATTCCAGCAAGGTAAAATAGGTGGATGCCACTGCAGAAATCAGGCCTAGCTGTACCGTGCGCATACCATATTCCGAAGCAAGCAGACTGGCACGAGCAGATTCGTTCATGCGGCGGTATTTTCCCCAGAAACCAATTTCCCAGTACATTTCGGGGTAGGCGTTAAAGCTGGATGCTGAGCTGTTCAGCAATTGTCCGCCACCAAAGTTGCCGGCGCCGGCATTGGCTGAATATCCAAACGATGGCCACTGTTCTGCCTTGGTAAGCCCCAGGTTAGCCCGGGCTGCTTCGATACGGGCAGCGGCAATCATCACGTCTTTATTGTTGACAAGGGCTTGTTTGATAAGCGTATCCAGTACGGGGTCGTCAAACAAATCCCACCATTTAAGGTTGACGATGGTATCGGAAGCAGATTGTATGGTGTCAAACCTGAACTGGTTATTGCCCGTGTATTCAGGTTTTTGGAAGTCTGGCCCGGCAGCACAACCTGAAAACCAAACCGCGACGGCTGCTAAAAGGATGATATAGATATGTTTCATGCTTTGTTTATTTTTCATTTGCGTCTTGATTAACAGTGATTTCCTTTGCCATCTTATCCCTCTTCTTTTCGTAACCAAACAGCTTTCCTATGGCCACAAAAAGCATGGGGTAGAGAAATACCCCCAAAAAGGTGGCCACGGTCATACCGCCTAACAGTGCCATTCCCATTACCTTACGTGATTCGGCACCGGCACCGGAAGCAACCACCAACGGAAATACGCCAAGGATAAACGAGAAGGCGGTCATCAGGATGGGCCTGAAACGTGATTTGGCTGCTTTAATGGCCGAGTCGAACAGACTCAATCCGTTTTTAAACTCATCGTTGGCAAACTCCACGATTAGGATGGCGTTTTTAGCGGCCATACCCACCAACATTACGAAAGAGACCTGCGCGAAGATGTTGTTTTCGAATGTCGGGCTGATAAGCCTTCCTGCCCACAGGGCAAACAGGGCGCCGAATATGGCAAAGGGTGTTCCCAGCAAAATGGCCAGGGGCAGGGACCAGCTTTCGTATTGAGCCGATAATATAAGGAATACAAACAGCAATGAAAAGGTAAGTATGATGGCCAGTGATCCTGACGCTTTTTCTTCCTGAAACGACATGGCGTTCCAGGCGTAGCCCATGTCGGCCGGCAGCACTTCGGCGGCCACTTCTTTTAATGCCTGGCGGGCATCGTCAGAGGTGTATCCGCTGGCAGGCCCTCCGGTTACTTCCACCGATCGGTAGAGGTTAAAACGGGTGGTGTAGTCGGGACCTGAAATAGGCTTTATGGTGGCTACCGTGGATAGCGGCACCATCTTACCCACGTTGTTTTTTACAAAGAAATTGTTAATCTGTTTCCCATCTACCCGGTATTCAGGTTCAGCCTGGATGTACGTTTTGTACAACCTTCCAAAACGGGTAAAGTCGTTAACATAAGCACCCCCCATAAAGGCTCCCACGGTTGTGTAGAGGTTATTCAGGTTGATGCCCAGTTTCAAGGCTTTTTGGCGGTCGATATCCATGTAGCGCTGGGGGACACTGGCCTGGAAAGTGGTCATGGCCTTGCCAATCTCCGGTCGCGCATTAGCCGCTTTAATAAATTTCATGGCATTGGAAGCAAGATAGGAAGGGGTGTTTCCTCCTTTATCCTGAATCATTATGCTAAAGCCTGACCCGTTGCCAAGTCCCGGAATAGCAGGTGGCCCGAAGGCAAAAGCCTGTGCACCTTTTATATTTTTAGCCAGTTTGTGATTCACCAGGTCAACAAGCTGGGTGGCGGTAAATTCACGCTCACCCCAATCTTTTAACGCCACAAACAGAAAACCCGTGTTGGAGGTCATGGCTCCCGACAAGATACTGTAACCGGTAGCCGTGGTAACATACTCCACTTCCTCCATGCTCATCAGAATTTTCTCTACCTCTTTGGTGACCTTATCCGAACGTTGCAATGAGGCAGCATTGGGAAGCTGAACATTGACAAAGAAATAGCCCATATCTTCTTCAGGAATAAACCCTCCGGGTACCAACGAGCCAAAAATTCCGGCAGCGATGGTCAGGATCACAATGAATACTACCCCCCGCTTCATCTTACGCGTTACCACGTTGGCAAAGCTCATATACGATTCGGTGGACTTGTCCATGCCTTTGTTAAACTTGCCGAAAAACCATCCCAGCGGGCCTTTGTAAGGTTGGGGTTCTTTTAACAGGATGGAGCACAAGGCAGGGCTTAAAGTAAGCGCGTTAATAGAGGAAACAATCACCGAAACCACGATGGTTATGGCAAACTGCTGATAGAGTAAGCCTGTAATGCCCGCCATGCCTGCAACAGGAATAAACACCGCAATCAATACCAGGGTGGTAGCGATAACAGGAGCGGTTACTTTACGCATGGCATCGAGGGTGGCTTCTTTGGCGTTCATGCCTTTGGCAATATTAACCTGCACGGCTTCCACCACCACGATGGCATCGTCTACAACAATACCGATGGCTAACACCAATCCCAGCAACGAGAGCACATTGATGGTGAATCCCAGCATGGGAAAGAAAATGAAAGCGCCAATCAGAGAAACGGGAATAGCTAATGTGGGAATAAGCGTAGCCCTCCAATCCTGGATAAAAATAAAAACCACCAGAATAACCAGAATAAGGGCAATGATCAGGGTTACAATAATGTCTCTAATTCCCGCGTTAATGGCCGCGGTAGTGTCGAGCGAAACATCATACTTAACACTTTCGGGGAATTTTTCGGAAAGCTGAGTCATGTTGGTTTTAATTTTCTCAGCAAGTTCAACAGCGTTGGAGCCCGGGGCCTGATACAAGGCAATGATGGCAGCTGTTTTTCCATTTACCCTGGGAATCATGTTGTAGGTTTCCACCCCCAGGTTGATGGTGGCCACATCTTTAAGCTTGATTTGCGATCCGTCTGCCTGCGTACGTACTACAATTTCACCAAAAGCTTTGGGGGAGTTAAATCTTTCGGGCAACCTTACGGTATAGGTAAATTCTGTTCCCGGGGGTGCTGGTTCGGCGCCAAACTTTCCACCGGGCACAATCACGTTTTGCTCATTGATGGCATTGATGATTTCGGGTACCGTAAGTCCCATCTGCGCCAAACGGTCAGGTTTTACCCAGATTCGCATGGAGTAATCGGAAGCACCCAAAACATCAACACGCCCAATGCCTTTGATACGCGAAAGTTGATCCTTGATGTTGATAAGGGCGTAGTTTCCTAAAAAGTTTTGGTCGTACCTTCCATCGGAAGTTAAGGTTACCAGCATCAATATATTGGGCAACGATTTTTCGGTAGTAACACCCAATTTGGTTACGGCGGGGGGTAGCTTGGCTGATGCAGCGGATACCCGGTTTTGTGCCAACACCGTATTCATATCTGGATCGGTACCCACATCGAAAGAGATTTGAATGTTCATGGTACCGTCGTTGGCGTTGGTCGATTTCATGTAAATCATGTTGTCAACACCATTGATTTGTTGCTCAAGCGGCGTGGCAACCGACTCTTCCACGTTGATGGCGTTGGCACCGGTATAGGATGCCCTCACCTGCACGATGGGAGGGGTAAGGTTGGGGTATTGCTCAATGGGCAGCCCCATGAGCGATACAATACCAACAACTACAATCACAATGGCAATTACCATGGCAACAATAGGTCGGTGGACGAAGAAATTTCCTTTGCTTTCTGCCATAATAACTAATCTTGCGGGGTTGATTGACTTTTAAACTCTGTAATAACCGGCTTGACGGTTAACCCTGGTTTTACCTTTTGCAGTGCATCGATAACTACTTTTTCATGGGGTTTTAGTCCTTCGCTTACTATCTGCAAGTCGCCAACACGTTCACCAACTTTAATTTGCCTGCTTTCGATGGCGCTGCTGTCATTAACGATATACACCGAGTATTGTCCCTGCAGTTCCGAGATACAGCGTGAAGGAATCAGCAATGCATTTTTTTTGTCTTCAACTTTAACCACTACTTTGGCATATTGCCCCGGTTTTAAAAGGTTGTCGGGGTTTGGAAATACCGATTCAACCAACAGGCTTCCTGTTTGCGGGTCAACTTCCCTGTTAATAAACCTTAGCTTACCATTATATTTGAATTTGGAGCCATCGGCAAGAATCAAACTAACACTTCTGGCACTTTGGTTGTCGCTGCTTTTGTCTGTTTCCACTTCCCCTCTGCTATTGACATTTCTGGCAAACATCAGGTAATCAGCTTCCGTGAGGAAAAATTCAACCCTCACACTGTCGGTGGTTGATACTGTGTTAAGAATTACCGGATTCGGACTTTGTCCAACAAATTCACCTACGCGGGCTTGCGTTTTACCAATGGTACCGTTGATGGGTGATTTTATCCAGCAGTACCCAAGGTTGATTTGGGCAAATTCCAGGTTTGATTTCATGGCGTTTACATACGATTTTGCAGCATCGTAACCAGCCTGCGCAGCATCTAAATCGCTTTGACTGACAGCGTTCATTTCGGCAAGTGGTTTGATGCGGTTTAAATCGCTTTCGGCTTTGGCTAACTCTGTCTCTGCTTCAGCTAAATGACTTTTCTGGGTAGCTACTTTTGCTTTATACTCTTCGGGGTCGATGGTGTAGAGCAGCTGACCTTTTTTAACGGGAAAACCTTCCCGGAAATGAATGCCCGTGAGGAAACCTTTTACCCGGGCTCTGATAGGTATGTCGGCAAAACCGTACACTTGTCCCACAAATTTTTCGTAAAGAGGAACATCTTTTTGAACCACGTTCACCACCGTTATTTCCTGAGGAGGAGGGGCAACTTTTTTCTTTTCTTTACATGAAACGGTAACTAGTAAGATGGCAATCACAAGGCTTGCCCATCTAAAAGAGAGTCGGTAATTATTCATAAATACAGAATTAAATATTTCGATTTAAAAATTTTTGCTAAGATATGTATTTTTATAAATAAGTGTAGCCTACCCGAAAAGCCCTTTTGCCAGGCCGCCATCATGGGAAATGGTTTGCCCGGTTACAAATTGTGATTGTGGTGACAAAAGCCAGGAGGCCAGACTTGCCAAATCATCAGGGTTTCCCATGGTGCCTGTCGGGGTGTCATCCACAAAAAGTGACCTGGCATCATCCTCGCTCATTCCGGTTTGTTCACTTTTTTTGATGATAAGTCGTTTCATGGCATCGGTATTGTGATACCCGGGAGCCAACACGTTGGCGGTAATATGATATTTTGCCACTTCGCTGGAAAGTGTTTTTACAAACCCCACCATGGCCGCACGCAGGGAGTTGCTGAGCATCAGGTTTTCTACCTGTTGCTTTA
>JANTGU010000105.1 GCA_024762735.1 Bacteroidales bacterium
TATAAATAACTATCTTTGCCCCGTTCAAAATGTTAACAGCTTCCGGGCGACCTTCGGATTACTCCTGTTAACACTGACACTATTTTTTACTTAAAACATGAAACATGAAAAAAATTTTCACCATTACAGTAGTAGTATTCACCCTGTTCAGTTCAACACTTTTTGCCGACGGTGGTAATGATTTAATCAACAGCATCATGAAGTCTGCCGATGTTAGCGAAGAGCAGGCAAAAGGGGGCGCCGGTGCCCTGTTTGAAATGGCCAAAGGGAACATGGAAAAAAGCGATTTCGATAAAGTTAGCGATGTAGTGCCTGATATGGATGGCCTTTTGAAATCGGTTCCCGCCCTGGGAGGTGGTAAAAAAAGCATGTTCAACTCTGCAGCGACACAGCTTGTAGGCATGCCAAAGGTTTTAGCTGCTTTCGATAAACTGGGCATTAGCCGCGAAAAGGTAAAGCTTTTCTCCCCTGCCATTATTAATTATGTTGAGAAACAAGGCGGAAAACAGTTAAGCAAACTGTTAGGAGATGCTTTGTCCAAATAAGTTCCTCTTCTCCATCAAAAGATTTGAATCCGTGCCCGGTTAGTTATCCAGCAGCACAAACCCGTTTAATAAGGTTTCCATATCTTTTTTATACGTTTCAAAAAGGTTGGCAGAGGTGTAAGTTAAAAACTGCACCGAGCCATTTTCATCGGAATAATAGTAGCCAAAATAGACGAATTTAATCCCCTGAATGGTTCCTGTAATTTTCATCATAACTACTTTAGTGCCATTAACAACCCTATACTCCTGAGCAATGAGCCTGGCATCGGGAGCTGCATTTTTAGCGTTGTCAAACGCTATTTGAGAGAGCGATTCAATAGGGATTCCTATTTTTTCAGTGATTAGCATGGCAAACAAGTCGCCATCTATTTTCTCAAACTTGAATTCGGCAGGCTCTGTGGGCTCTGCTTTGGTAAATTTCCATTCTTTAGGGTTAATATAAATCCCCACATCAATCTTTTTACTCTTTACCAGAAAAGAGGCTTTTTTACTTCTTGTAAAAGAGGTATCATTTAATGGAATGGCTGCCGTTAATCGGGTACTGCTATCGGCAGCATACAACCAGGTGCCATCGTCGTATAAAATCACTTCGTCGCCACTTTCGGTAATTCCTTTTATTTGTGCCCATAAGTCCGAATCAATGCTAAGCATCAGGACAGCGATAAAAAATAGTTTGGTAAAAATTTTCATTGATTAAGATTGTTTTACTATTACTTTATAATAACAATTTCAGGGGTTTCCACTTCATTGCTTAAATGCAGGGCACGATCGTAAATGCTGACTTTGTACTTGATGGTGTCGAAATCAGACAAGGGATTGTTAACATAAAGGGTATCCTGAATAACCCCTTTGATGTTTTTATTGCCATGCTCGGGAGTAAGGTTTGGGAATCTTCCGTTAAAGGTGATGGTGTCGTATTGCTGTTGTTCGGGATTCCATGAAAGCAACGGAACCTCCACAAAAGTCCCGTTCTGTTTTTCGTAATACTTAACAAGGAAATTATAGTAATAGTCGCTTCCTTTGTCAAACGGAGGCAACGTGTCAGCGGGATCCAATCCCAAATCACCATCCCCATCGGTGTAGGCTATGGACAAAACACCACGGTCGGTTTTTCCCGTATTGGTATTGAGCAGCAAAACAAAATCATCGTAAGTAATGGCAGGCTCAATGGGGTATTCCTCGATTCTACGACACGAAAAGAGAACGCTCCCCAAAACTACAACCAGAATTAACACTATTTTTGCAGGATGTTTCATTGTTTGCAAAGTTAAATAAATAAACGGTCGTTTAATTCAAATAGCATGCCGAAAACCGATTCCATATTTTCTATCCACAACGAGGAGGTTTTTAACCAAATGGCGCTGGAGGTCTTTCGATATCAATACCAAAACAATGCTGTTTACCGGCAATATTTAAACTGTTTGGGTCATAACGAAGATACAGTCAGGCACTACCGGCAAATACCCTTTTTGCCCATCGACTTTTTTAAACGGCACGACATTATTAACCAGGGGTTAAAACCGGCGATTACTTTTACCAGCAGCGGCACCACGGGCATGAGCTTTAGCCGCCATCTTGTGGCTGATCTTTCGATATACGAAAAAAGCTTCACCAGGAGTTTTGAAAGGTTTTTTGGGCCTGCCAATGACTATGTCGTGCTGGCGCTGCTCCCCTCCTACCTGGAACGTGAAGGGTCGTCGCTGATATACATGGCCGAAAAGCTGATTAAAACTTCCGCTTTTAGCGAGAGTGGTTTTTATTTAAACGAGTATGAACAGTTGAGCCGGCTTTTATCTAAGCTAAAATCTGAAAAAAAGAAAACCATCCTTTTGGGGGTCACCTACGCTTTACTTGATTTGGCAGAGCAGTTTCCGGTTGATTTTCCCGATCTTATCGTGATGGAAACAGGAGGCATGAAAGGAAAACGGAAAGAGATGGTGCGGCAGGAACTGCACAAGGTGCTTACTTCGGCGTTCGGGGTTAAAAAAATCTATTCCGAATATGGCATGACGGAACTCCTGTCGCAAGCTTACTCAAAAGGTGATGGCCTGTTTACCACGCCTCCATGGATGAAAGTGTTAATACGCGATACCAACGACCCGTTTACCTTTCTGCCCGAAAACAAAACCGGAGGCATCAATGTTATTGATCTTGCCAACCTTTATTCCTGCTCCTTTATCGAAACCAAGGACCTGGGTAAATTACATCCCGGTGGCAATTTTGAAATCCTCGGCCGGTTCGACAACAGCGATGTGCGGGGATGCAATTTGCTGGTAGGGTAGGATGTAAGAATGCAGAATATCGAATTTAGATTTAAGAAGTATTGTTAAATCACACTTCATAAATAAATCGTAAATCTAAAATCTCCATTCTGACATCTAAAATCAATTAGTCTCCCTCGGCAGGCACGGAAAGGTGTGCCTGCACAATCCGCCATTTCCCATCCTGGCAGTGCTTCAACACACCGGTAAAGCGTAATCCCTTCAACGATTTTGCCTTACCGTCTTTCATGTAGTTGTACTTTAAAATCTCGGCAAACCAGGCAGCATTACCTGTTTCGTTTAACTTGATGTACTGCTCCGAGGTGGTGATAAAAATGTTGTCGATGGTATTAAACTGGCTTTTAAATGCATTGAGGATGTTGTTCCATCCCATCAGCCGGTCTTTGGAGGTGGTGCCATATAAAATGATATCCCCATCGGGAGCCCAAATTTGCTCGACTAACGACAAATCTTTGTTTTCGTTGGCAACAATATACTGTTCCAACACATTTTCAATGGCTTTAAGTTGCTCGCTTCGGTTAACAACTACTTTTTCTGTTTGTTGCGTGGTGCTGCACGATACCAGCATAAACAATAATCCTAAAGTTATAAAAAAGGTTGATTTTTTCATGGCTGTTAAATATTGGTTAATAATTTTTTCGAGTTCAAGATACAATTTTTTAGTACTCATTTCAAGGCAGTTGGGTATTTAAATCCATTCTTGATTACCGGGTAAAACCGGTTGTAAATATCAGTTATTAAATAATTTAAAAAAACGTTTTTAAGTTTCAGTTATTCTTCGTAAAATTGCACCCGATTAAAAACCTAACTATTTCTATCACCTATGGGCGATAAATCAATCAATAAACATTACTTTCCACTGGCAACTTTGTTGCTGTTTTTTTTGTTTTCAGGGACAGCACTTTTGGCACAACACCACGAGAACAAGTCTGATGAAAATTGGGAAGAGGAAGTTCTGGAGCAGGACTTCAAAGCCGGCGATATGATTATTGAACACATCACCGATGCGTACGAATGGCATATTTTAACCTGGAACAAAACCCATGTTTCCATTTACCTCCCTGTGATTCTTTACGACCAGGGAGAATGGCACGTGTTCAGCTCAAAGCACCTGCATCATGGCGAGGAGTCTTACGAAGGATACCATGTTGCCAAAGAAGGATTTAATGGTGGTAAACTGGTAAGAACCGATGCCGAAGGAAACGAAGTCAGACCCGATTACGATATCTCTTTCACCAAAAATGTGCTGGCAATCTTTATCAGCATTTTTCTGCTGATGTGGATTTTTATCTCGGTAGCTAACTCCTACAAAAAACGCAAAGGGCATGCACCAAAAGGATTGCAGTCGTTGCTGGAGCCGCTTATTCTTTTTGTCAGAGACGATATTGCCAAGGCTTCCATCGGTCATAACTACGAAAAATACACCCCTTTCCTGCTCACCATATTCTTTTTTATCTTTTTTAACAACCTGTTTGGCATTATCCCGTTTTTTCCGGGAGGGGCTAACATTACAGGCAACATCGGGGTAACCGGCGTGCTGGCTGCTTTCACTTTTATCATTACCACTTTTAGTGCCAACAAAAACTACTGGGTACATATTGTCAACATGCCGGGCGTACCGTGGTGGCTTAAGCTCCCGTTGCCCTTGATGCCCATCGTTGAAATCATGGGGATGTTTACCAAACCTTTCGTGTTGATGGTTCGTTTGTTTGCCAACATGACGGCAGGCCACATCATCGTGCTGGGCTTTGTAAGTTTGATATTTATTTTTGGTCACATAGCCCCTGCTGCCGGATATGGTGTTTCGGTGGTTTCGGTAGCCTTCAGTATTTTCATGGACATCCTTGAATTTTTGGTAGCCTTAATTCAGGCTTACGTGTTTACCATACTTTCAGCCCTCTATTTTGGCATGGCCACTGAAGAGGCACATTAATTAGAATTTTATCCATTTTTAACTAAATATATTATCATTATGGAACTTTTAGCAATTTTACTTCAAGCTGTTGCCGACCTTGCCCCTTATGCAAAAATGGGTGCCGGTCTGGGAGCAGGTATTGCTGCTATCGGTGCTGGTATTGGCATTGGCCAAATCGGTAAAGGTGCAGTGGAAGCCATCGCCCGTCAACCCGAGGCTGTTGGAGACATTCGTTCAAACATGATTGTTTCTGCCGCCCTGATTGAAGGTGTTGCCTTCTTTGCTATTGTTGTTACCCTGCTTATTGTTTTCTTGTAAAACAAAAGGCTGTAACAATTCATTTCTTCTGCTTTGCAGCGGTTGGCTGCATGGCAGGAGATTTTTTAGAAAAAAAACAATCAATTATAAAAAGATTTAGAAAATGCAATTAATTAACCCCGGTTTTGGACTTGTTTTTTGGATGACCCTGGCATTCTTAATTGTTCTTTTTGTACTCACCAAGTATGCCTGGAAACCCATCCTGGCTTCTTTAAAAGAGCGTGAAGATAGTATTGAAGATGCCCTTCAGGCTGCCGAAGAGGCTAAAAAGGAGATGGCTGCTTTAAAGGCAAAAAACGAGGAACTGCTAAAACAAGCCCGCGAAGAGCGTGATGCCATGCTGGCTGATGCCCGAAAAATCAAAGAGCAAATTATCGGCGAAGCCCGCGAAAAAGCTAACAAAGAGGCAGGGATTATCGTTGAAGGTGCCCGAGAACAAATTAATTCGGAAAAGCAGGCTGCTTTGGTTGAGCTTAAAAATCTTATCGCGACCTATTCCATCGAAATTGCTGAAAAAGTGCTCAAACAAGAATTGAGTGATGCTAAAAAACAGCAGGCTTACGTGGATAAATTGCTCAAAGAAACACAATTGAACTAAAGATATTATTCGAATGAGAGTTAACTTATTGGCAAAACGGTACGCGCAGGCACTGTTCGACCTGGCCCTCGAAATGAAACTGGAGGGTAAAGTTGAAAAGGACATGCACCTCGTGGGACAAATATTGCAGGATAACAGGGAGTTTAAAAAACTCCTGAAAAATCCCGTGGTAGATAATCATAAAAAAGTCAAACTGCTGGATGCCGTTTTTGAAGGTCACATCCAGGAACTGACCCAGCGGTTTTTTACCCTCATCGTTAAAAAGGATCGCGAGATGTATCTTGAGCCCGTGTGCGAAGCCTATATCGAAATATATCAGAAATACAACAATATTCTCCCGCTCGAACTTACCACGGCGTTTAAAGCTGACAAAAACACCCGGGATACCATTGTTGAAAAAGTGGCCAAAGCCACTAATATGAAAATTGAACTTCATGAGTCGGTGAATGAAGATCTCATTGGTGGCTTCGTGATTAATTACGAAGATTACCAGTTTGATGCCAGCATTAAAACACAACTTAAGGAGCTTCAAACCGAATTTTCAAAAAATTTATTCATCAAGAAATTATAACCAGAAAATAATATAAATATGGCAGACATCAAACCAGCTGAAGTATCAGCCATACTGAAGAAAGAACTTGCCGGTTTTAAATCAGAAACCTCTCTTGACGAGATTGGGTCTGTACTCCAAATTGGCGACGGTATTGCTCGTGTTTACGGACTATCAAACGCACAGGCCGGTGAGCTTGTTGAGTTTGAAAAAACAGGACTCAAAGGCATCGTACTTAACCTTGAAGAAGACAACGTGGGGGTAGTACTTTTGGGCGACATCGAAGGTATTAACGAAGGTGACAAGGTAAAACGTACCAACAAAATTTCATCCATTAACGTGGGCGAAGGATTGTTAGGCCGCGTTATCAACACGTTGGGCGAGCCTATCGACGGCAAAGGCCCTATCAAAGGCGACTTGTACCAGATGCCCCTCGAGCGTAAAGCTCCCGGTGTGATTTATCGCCAGCCTGTTAACGAACCGTTGCAAACCGGTATCAAGGCTATCGATGCCATGATTCCTATTGGCCGTGGTCAGCGTGAGCTTATTATTGGTGACCGTCAAACCGGTAAAACTGCCATCGCTATCGACACCATCATCAACCAAAAAGAGTTCTTTGAAAAAGGAGAGCCTGTTTACTGTATTTATGTTGCCACGGGTCAAAAAGGTTCCACGGTAGCTAATATTGTAAAAACGCTGGAAGAAAATGGCGCCATGGATTACACGGTGATTGTTACCGCCACCGCTTCCGACCCTGCTGCCATGCAGTTTTACGCTCCTTTTGCAGGTGCTGCCATTGGTGAATTTTTTAGAGATACCGGTCGTCCGGCATTGATTGTTTACGATGATCTTTCCAAACAAGCTGTTGCCTACCGCGAAGTATCGTTGTTGCTGCGTCGTCCCCCGGGTCGTGAAGCTTATCCCGGTGACGTGTTTTACCTCCACTCACGTTTGTTAGAGCGTGCTGCCAAGGTTATCGACAGCGACGAAATAGCCAAAGAGATGAACGATATGCCCGAAAGCATCAAGCACCTTGTAAAGGGTGGTGGATCGTTAACGGCACTCCCCATTATCGAAACACAGGCAGGTGACGTTTCAGCGTACATTCCTACCAACGTAATTTCTATTACCGATGGTCAGATTTTCCTGGAGAGTAACCTCTTTAACGCCGGTATTCGTCCTGCTATTAACGTGGGTATTTCTGTATCGAGGGTAGGTGGTAACGCGCAGATTAAAGCCATGAAAAAGGTGGCTGGTACATTGAAACTCGACCAGGCACAGTTCCGCGAACTGGAAGCCTTTGCCAAGTTTGGATCGGATCTTGACGCCGCCACCATGTCGGTGCTGG
>JANTGU010000106.1 GCA_024762735.1 Bacteroidales bacterium
CTTTGGCTAAGGGGGTATTAACAATAAAAACAGAAACCTTTAAATATCAAAAAAATGAAAACACTTTTTACAAGCTTACTTATTTTACTCCTCGGAGTAAACACCCTGATGGCGCAGGTGGCCATTAATCAAAACGGTGCGACAGCCAACAGTTCTGCTATTTTGGATGTACAATCGGATACCTTGGGGATGCTTATCCCGCGCATGACCAAAACCCAGCGCGATGCCATTACAGCACCGGCAATGGGATTGATGATTTACCAAACCGATGACACTGTTGGCTTTCATTTTTACAATGGTTCCAAATGGGTAGTCAATGGAAACGAGGCTTTATCTCTTGATGATTTAAGAGATGGAAGAACAGGAGGAGGTAGTGTTTTTATTGGTGATTGGGCAGGGCATAATGATGATTTGAGCGATCTTAACGATAATGTTGCTGTAGGAGTTTTTGCATTTAGTTTTAACACTTCAGGTTTTTATAATACTGCTGTTGGAAATAGTGCTCTTCAATATAATTCAACAGGAACAGGCAATACTGCTTTAGGGAAAAACGCACTGAATGGTAATAATGGAAATTCCAATTCGGTTGCCATAGGTTACGGCGCCATGCAAAATGCCGATAATCGTACTTCAGGTCGTGTCACCTACAACACTGCTGTTGGTTATGAATCATTACGAGGAAGCAATACCCCTGTCAACAACACAGGGCAATACAACTCGGCATTGGGTTACAACACTCTTGCCGGCAACTCTTCAGGCTGGGCAAATAGTGCTGTCGGTTATGTTGCTTTATCAGCCAATACTACAGGTGCCAGAAACACGGCCGTGGGATCTTCATCTTTGTCAGATAACACAACAGGCGCCCATAATACTGCTATAGGGTATAACACCTTAAAAAGTAACAAGGCCAATGAAAATTCGGTTGCCATAGGCTATGGTGCCATGGAAAATGCCGATAATCGTACTTCGGGTCGTAATACATACAATACTGCTGTAGGATATGAATCGCTAAAAGGCGGTACTACGCCAGCCAACAATACCGGGCGATCCAACACGGCACTAGGATATAAAACACTACTGTTTAACACTTCCGGATACTCCAATACAGCAATAGGAGCCATTAGCATGTACTCAAATACCACCGGGAATCATAATGTTGCCATAGGGGATTCTGCATTGGTAGCCAATACTGGAGGCAGCCAAAATGTGGCTGTTGGAACACATGCTTTGCTTAATAACATAAAAGGCTCGGCCAATACGGCTGTCGGATTTTCAGCATTAGGCACTAGTGATAGTTCTGTTTTTAACACGGCGATTGGTGAGCGTGCCTTATATTCCAATACATCCGGACAAAAAAACACAGCTGTTGGAAGCCGTACTTTGCAAAATAACACTAGCGGCGAAAGAAATACGGCTTTGGGAATGTATGCTCTACGGTTTAATAATGGAGGCTGTGGGAATATCGCAACAGGTTATAAAGTATTGTACAATAATATCACTGGTCATAATAACATTGCTATTGGGGGAGAAACTATGAAAAGCAATACATATGGGAGTAGTAATATTGCTATTGGAAATGGGGCGTTGTCTGATATCGATTCTGTAGAATTAAATATTGCCATTGGCGAGTATGCCATGACGTATGCAACTGATGGCAATAACAATTTGGCAATTGGTAATTATGCACTTAGATATAATGATACATCAGAAAACATTGCCATTGGCAATGAGGCCATGGAAAATAATACAAATGGTTTCAATAATACAGCATGTGGTCTTAAAGCCCTGAGTGATAATACCAGTGGCCACGGCAATACTGCTTTTGGTTATCATGCATTGAAATCCTATGATAATGCAGCAGGAGGCCAAAGTAATGATAACTGGAATACAGCAATAGGATCTGAAGCATTATTAAATATGGTTACCGGTGGTTCCAACACAGCCCTCGGTAATGAGACTTTAAAAAGCCTGACATCTGGATCCGATAATACTGTCCTGGGATGGAAGGCAGGGTCTAATTTAACCGCAGGTAGTGATAACACATTTGTTGGTTCTAATGTCTATCCCTCAGGTTCAACTACCTATTCAAATTATACCGGAATTGGTTACTATGTAGGCACAGCGGCGGCTGACCCATCTAACCGTGTTGAAATTGGCAATACCAGCGTAGTATGGATTGGTGGTCAGGTTCCCTGGAGTACCTATAGCGATGAACGTATAAAGGACAATATACGGGAAGATGTACCCGGTCTTGACTTTGTTTTAAAACTCAAACCGGTTACTTACAACCTCAACGTCCATCGTCAAAACAAAATGGCTTATGGTTCCAAAGCCGAAAATATGCCCGATTGGAAAGGAAAATATAGCATTGAGCAAAAACGGATGACCGGTTTCCTGGCACAGGATGTGGCCAAGGCAGCCCGCGAACTTAACTACGATTTCAGCGGGGTTTCCACTCCTGATAACGACAAAGACCTTTACTCCTTAAGCTATGCCGAGTTTGTAGTGCCTCTGGTAAAAGCCGTGCAGGAACAGCAGGAAACCATTTCCGGCATACAGCAGGAAAACAGTCAGCTTAGAAGCGAAAACGAGTTACTAAAGCAACAACTGCTCAACATAGAACAGCGACTGAACAGCCTTGAAACAAAAATGAAATAGCGGCTTCCTCCCAAAAAAAATCATCCGATGACTTCAAGTCAACGGATGATTTTTTTTGGTGATTCGCTTTAGGCACTTCAAACCTGAAGTGCTTCCTACATCTAAATAACCGGGTACTTTTTAAAGATTTCCCCTGACTTCATCAATATGTCAACATATTGGGCACGCCGATAGGCATACGGGTCTTTAACATTTTTCTTGGAAAGATGGCCTCTAAAATCTTCAACTTTTTCATACTGCTTATTGGCCATCCATATCTCCATATCTTCCAGCATTTTTGTTACCTGCTGCGGGCCGTGTTTATATATGGTGCTTACCACTTGAACCACGTTGGCACCGGCCAGCAACATTTTAATTACATCATCACCATTAAAAATACCTGAGTTAGCACAAACACCAGCTTTCATGTTTCCGTACATGATGCCAACATATCGCAATGGCAACCTGTTGTCTTGTTGCTGACTCAGGTTATAAGGAAAATGCATTTCCTCTCTGTTGATGTCAATGTCGGGTTGAAACAGCCGGTTAAAGAGCACAAAAGCATCGGCTCCCGCGTTTTCCATCTCTTTAACGGTATATAAAATATTGGTGTAATAGGGACTTAACTTAACACTCACCGGAATGTTGACGGCTTCTTTAACTCCTTTTATCACGTCGAGTTCTTCGAGGATAATGGCACGCCCTTCCAGGTCAAATTCACGAGGGTTGTTGTAAAAATTTAATTCAAGCGCATCAGCGCCGGCCTCTTCTAGTTTTTTAGCATATTCGTACCACGTGTCATCAAAAACAGCGTTTAGGCTGGCAATCAGTGGAATGCTAACTGCTTTTCGGGCTTCTTTAAAGTGCATTAAAAATTCATCCGGCCCGGCTTCATACACATCCGTTGGAAAAAACGAGCCCATTTCAGCATGACGATCATCATACTGGGTGAGGTCTTCTTCCAGCTGAAGGTTCTCGAGGTTTATCTGCTCTTCAAAAAGCGACTTGTAAACAATGGCAGCAGCACCGGCTTCTTCCAGTTTTTTTAACATCTTAACATCGGTAACCAAATTGCTGGCACCCACAATAATCGGATTTTTAAGGGTTAATCCTAAATATTTTGTCTCTAAGTTCATGGTTATTGTTTTAAGGTTATCATTTTGCCGTAAAAGTAGTAAAAAGATGAGTATAAGACTTCGTGTTTTTTACATATTAATAAACTTTAATAAATCAAGGCGTTTGAATCATCAGGCACGGTTCAATGTTAATTTATTATAAAACAAACCGGCTAACATGATTATTTCCACAGCAATATTTAAGCAGTTGGATGGCCTCTTTCTGCCAGGTACGATGACTGGGTTTTCCTTTTTGTTTTTATACCAGTTGGTTAGCATGACAAAAGGGTTTTTGCTGTTGCTTTTCGAATCATGATTCTGCCTCTGGTTGAAGCAATCTATATTCGTTTTAAATTATAATATCAGGTTTTGAGGCCTTAAATTTCAAATCATTAAAAAGTTACTTTTGCAAAAAATTTAGCGAACGTTTTTAAGCTTTGCTTTCTAAATAAAAAATTATGAGTAACAAGAAAAGATTTATTACTTGTGATGGTAACTATGCAGCCGCTCACGTAGCCTATATGTTCAGCGAAGTGGCAGCCATTTACCCTATCACTCCATCCTCCACGATGGCAGAATATGTTGACGAATGGTCGGCATACGGAAGAAAAAACATCTTTGGCGAAACTGTTAAAGTTGTAGAAATGCAGTCGGAAGGCGGCGCCTCGGGTGCTGTTCACGGTTCCTTGCAGTCGGGTGCGTTAACCACTACCTTTACAGCTTCACAGGGTCTTCTTTTGATGATCCCTAATATGTATAAAATTTCAGGTGAGTTATTGCCTGCCGTATTTCATGTAAGTGCCCGTAGCCTTGCTGCACAGGCCCTTTCTATTTTTGGTGATCACAGCGACGTAATGTCAACACGTCAAACAGGTTTTGCCATGCTGGCTACCGGAAGCGTTCAGGAAGTAATGGACATTGCTGCCGTCGCTCACTTTGTTTCACTACGTACCAGGGTTCCTTTCCTTCATTTCTTTGATGGATTCCGTACATCACATGAAATTCAAAAAGTAGAGTATTTTGAAACGGAAGATTTGTCTGACCTGTTTCCATGGGAAGATGTGCAGAAATTCCGTGATGGAGCGTTAAATCCTGAGCACCCTGTTACTCGCGGTACCGCTCAAAATCCTGACATCTACTTCCAGGCTCGCGAAGCTGCCAACCGTTTCTACGAACCAATACCTGATTTGGTGGAAGAGTACATGCAGGAAATTACCAAACGTACCGGCCGTGAGTACCATCCATTCACCTATTATGGTGCTAAGGACGCGGAACATGTGATTGTAGCCATGGGTTCGGTTACCGAAACCATTAAAGAAACCATCGACCACTTGGTAGCTGATGGCGAAAAAGTAGGTTTGGTGTCAGTACACCTGTACCGTCCTTTCTCAGCCAAATATTTTATGAAAGCAATGCCTGAAACAGTAAAACGTATTGCTGTTTTAGACCGCACCAAGGAGCCGGGTGCTAATGGTGAACCTTTGTACCTTGATATTAAAGAGCTTTATTACGGAAAAGAAAATGCTCCTGAAATTGTGGGTGGCCGTTACGGACTAAGTTCCAAAGATACTACTCCCGCCATGATTCTTTCGGTGTACGAAAACCTGAAAATCAAAGAGCCTAAACACGGGTTTACAGTGGGTATTGTGGATGACGTTACCTTTACTTCATTGCCGTTGCTTCCTGAAGTTAACCTGGCTCCTAAAGGAACTTTCCAGGCTAAATTCTATGGCCTTGGCTCTGATGGTACAGTAGGCGCCAACAAAAACTCCATTAAAATTATTGGTGATAACACCGATTTATACGCACAAGCCTATTTTGCTTACGACTCGAAAAAATCGGGTGGTATTACCATTTCGCACCTTCGTTTTGGTGAACATCCTATCCGTTCAACCTACCTTGTTAACACCCCTGACTTTGTAGCCTGTCACGTTCCTGCTTACTTGCAGAAATATGATATGCTTAAAGGCCTTAACGATGGTGGTACCTTCCTGCTGAACAGTATTTGGGATGAGGAAACTACCAAAAGCAAGCTGCCTGACCATTTCAAAAAATATATGGCCGAGCACAACATCAATTTCTACATCATCAACGCCACCAAAATTGCTGATGAAATTGGCCTTGGAAGCCGTACCAACACCATCATGCAGTCAGCTTTCTTTAAGGTTTCGGAGGTAATTCCTTACGAACAGGCTGTTGATCAGATGAAGACTTTCATCAACAAATCCTATGGTAGAAAAGGGGAGGAGATTGTGAGCATGAACTACCAGGCTGTGGACCGTGGTGGCGATGTGACCAAAATTGAAATTCCCAAAGAGTGGGCTGATATAGTACTTACTGATGAAAAAGATGAGTATGCTGATATGCCTGACTTTATCAAAAATGTGGTTAAGCCCATCGAACATCTGAAAGGAGATGACTTGCCGGTTTCTGCTTTCCTGGGTCGTGAAGATGGTACATTCCCGGCCGGAACAGCCGCTTACGAAAAACGTGGGGTAGCTGTTACTGTTCCGGAATGGATCGACGACAACTGTATCCAGTGTAACCAGTGTGCTTACGTTTGTCCTCACGCTGCCATTCGTCCTTTCCTTGTGGATGAGGAAGAAGAGGCCAATGCACCAGAGGGCATGAACTTTATTGAAACACGCGGTAAACTGAAACCTCTGAAATATCGTATCCAGGTGAGCGTACTCGACTGTACCGGTTGTGGGAGCTGTGCCAATGTTTGTCCTTCCAAAGAGAAATCATTAGTAATGGTGGCCACCGAAACCCAGATGAAAGAGGTTGAAAACTGGGATTATGCCGTCAAGGAAATCAAACCTAAAAACGACAAGTTCGATAAATTCAAAACCTTTAAAGATAGTCAGTTTGCACAACCCTTGTTCGAGTTCTCGGGAGCTTGTGCCGGTTGTGGTGAAACACCTTATATTAAACTGGCCACCCAGCTGTATGGCGACCGCATGATGATTGCCAACGCCACAGGTTGTTCTTCTATTTATGGTGCTTCGGCGCCATCAACTCCTTATACGGTAAACGAAGAAGGCAAAGGGCCTGCCTGGGCAAACTCGCTGTTTGAAGACAATGCCGAATATGGTTTTGGTATGGCTACCGGTATCAGCAAAATGCGTGATCGAATTCAACGTTTAATGGAAGAAGACTTAGCCAATGGTGCTAAAGGGGCTCGTAAAGAAGCCTTTGAAAAATGGATTGAAGTGATGGATCTCGGTGAAGAGTCGAAAGCTGCTTCTGCTGAGGTGGTTGCTGCACTTAAAGGTGCCGACGACGACATCGCCAAAGAGATCATGAAACACGAACAGTACCTCATTAAAAAATCCATGTGGATTATTGGTGGTGACGGCTGGGCTTACGACATTGGTTACGGTGGCGTTGATCATGTTTTGGCTTCCGGCGAAGATGTAAACATGCTGGTACTCGATACCGAGGTTTACTCCAACACAGGTGGTCAGGCTTCTAAATCATCCAACACGGCTGCCGTTGCCAAGTTTGCTTCGGCCGGTAAAGATGTTCGCAAAAAAGACCTTGGTGCCATTTATATGACGTACGGTCATGTTTACGTGGCTCAGGTAGCCATGGGAGCCAACTATAACCAGTTTTACAAAGCCATTAAAGAGGCTGAGGCTTATCCTGGCCCATCATTGATTATAGCTTATTCACCCTGTATCGCGCACGGCTTGCGTAAAGGCATGGCCAAGGTAATGGACGAAGAGAAATTTGCCGTTGAAGCCGGTTACTGGAGTCTTTACCGTTACAACCCATTGTTGGAGCAGGA
>JANTGU010000107.1 GCA_024762735.1 Bacteroidales bacterium
GAACCTAACGGTAGAGCCATTGAAGAGTTTCAGGGCAGTGCCTTAACACAGCAGGAACCCGACGCTTCCAGTTTTCCCAGCGGTGGCATTAGAAACACTTTCGAGGCACGTGGTTACACCGCCTGGGATCCTACTTCGCCGGCTTTTATTATGGATAACACACTGTGTATCCCAACCATTTTTGTCTCTTATACCGGCGAGTCGCTGGATTACAAAACCCCGTTGCTAAAATCGCTGACCGCTTTGGATAACAATGCCAAAGAAGTTTGCCAATATTTTGATAAAAAAGTGGGAAAGGTGTATGCCACACTGGGCTGGGAACAGGAATATTTTTTGGTGGATGATGCTCTCTTTGCGGCTCGTCCCGATTTGGTACTAACCGGAAAAACAGTCTTTGGCCACTCCTCTGCAAAAGACCAGCAGCTTTCCGACCACTATTTCGGAACCATCCACGAACGAGCATTGGCTTTTATTAAAGATTTGGAAATTGAAGCTCATAAACTGGGTATTCCGTTAAAAACACGACACAACGAGGTAGCACCTTCTCAGTTTGAGTGTGCGCCGGTTTACGAAGAGATTAATGTGGCCGTTGATCATAACCAGCTTTTAATGCACCTGCTGGATAAGATCGCGCGTCATCATCATTTTAAGGTGCTGTTGCACGAGAAACCTTATGCCGGAGTAAATGGGTCTGGTAAACACAACAACTGGTCGCTGGCTACCGATACTGGGGTTAACCTGTTGTCACCGGGAAAAACTGCCAAAGATAATTTCCGTTTTATCACCATTATGGCCAATATTTTGAAGGCGGTTCACGATTACGAAGAGCTGTTAAGAGCCAGTATTGCATCGGAAGGAAACGACCTGAGACTGGGAGCCAACGAGGCACCTCCGGCTATTATCTCTGTATTTATTGGAGAACAAATAAGTGGAACCCTCGATACCATCGAGAAAATGCCTTCCAGAAAGTCGCTGGGAAACAACAACGGTGGAGGCTCACTGGATATTCCGAAAATTCCGGAGATTTTGCTTGATAATACCGACCGTAACCGAACCTCACCTTTTGCTTTTACAGGCAATAAGTTTGAGTTCCGTGCAGTAGGCTCTACTGCCAATACTGCCAAGCCCATGTTTGTGCTGAACACCATTATTGCCGAGCAGCTGGGTAAATTTAAGATGGATGTCGATAAAGAGATTGCCAAAGGGCTTAAAAAGGATGACGCGATTTTTAACGTGATTCGTAAATATATTAAAGAGTCGAAAGCCATTCGTTTTGAGGGAAACTCGTATAGCGATGAGTGGAAAGAGGAAGCTGCCCGCCGCGGTTTGTCAAATAACCGAACCACCCCTGATGCCATTAAAGCGTTTCTTGATAAAAAATCGGTAGACCTGTTTGCCAAACACGATGTGCTAAACCGTGTGGAGCTAAAAGCACGTCACGAAATAAAATTAGAGAATTATACCAAAAAGCTTCAAATACAATCAAGGGTAATGGGCGATTTGGCCGTGAATCACATTCTTCCAACGGCTATCCAGTATCAAAACCGGCTGATAGAAAATGCCCGCGGATTAAAAGAGGTGCTTGACTCGAAGACCTTTGTGAAGCTCTCGCGAAATCAGCTCAATACCATTAAGGAGATTTCTGATCATGTGTCAAATATCAAAGAGTTTATTGCAGAAATGGTTGAGGCAAGACGGCAAGCCAACAAGATAGAAGATATCGAGGAAAAGGCCATTGAGTATAAAGACAAGGTTCTTCCCTATTTTGACAAAATCAGAAGACATGTTGACAAACTGGAACTGTTGGTAGATGACGAAATATGGCCATTGCCCAAGTACAGAGAGCTGCTATTTTTGAAATAGATTAAGTTGCCCTTTCAGGGCGCCCTGTTTTTCGAGGTTTAAAACTTAAGGCGTTGCCTTAAGTTAAGATAAGTTGGGCTTTCAGCCCGCCTTTTCAAAGAGGTTGAGGATGCTGTAGCTTTCTGACAGGGCATTATGTTACAACAACAGAATCCGTCTTTGGCTTGTTGAAGATATAACAAACCGCCCTGAAAGGGCAGCTTAATTCAGCCAAAGACAACGTCTTTGGTTAATAAATGGATAATAACGACGCCCTGAAAGGGCAGCTTAATTCAGCCAAAGACAACGTCTTTGGTTTATAAATAGATAAACAAAGCGCCCTGAAAGGGCAGCTTAAAATAGTAACAAAATGTCACAGTCATTATCAAAGTTATTCGTTCATGGGGTATTTCATACCAAGTACAACATTCCAATTATTCGCCCGGCTGAGGAGAAGGAGTTATATGCTTATATTGGGTCGATAATAAAAGATAATCAGTCTATCCCAATTGTCATTAACGGTGTGGAGGATCACGTTCATGTTTTGTTTGTGATGTCAAAAAATATCGCCCTCGCAAAAATTATGGAGGAGATGAAACGGCATAGCAGTCGATGGATCAAAACAAAAGATGCACATTATGCGCAATTTGCATGGCAGGGGGGCTATGGAGGCTTTTCGGTGAGTCCTTCTCTGTATGAAACGACCAAGCGGTATATTGAAAATCAAAAGCAGCATCACAAAAGGCAAACCTTTAAGGAAGAGTATGTGATGTTTCTTGAGAAGTATGGAATTGAGTATGATGAACGTTATTTATGGACAGATTAAGTGGCCCTTTCAGGGCGCCCTGTTTTTCGACGTTTAACTTAAGGCGTTGCCTTTAGTTAAGATAAGTTGGGCTTTCAGCCCGCCTTCTCAAAGAGATTGAGGAATGCTGTAGCGCCCTGAAAGGGCAATTTATTTCAGCCAAAGACACTGTCTTTGGTTTAAAGATAGACAAGCACAACGCCCTGAAAGGGCAGCTTAATTCAGCCAAAGACAACGTCTTTGGTTTATAAATAGATAAACAAAGCGCCCTGAAAGGGCAGCTTAACATAAAGGGTTTATATGAATCAGGATATCATTTACAGCCATTTTCCCGATTTATCGGAAAAACAAAAGAATCAGTTTGCGCAATTAAAATCGTTATACGATTTTTGGAATAAGCAGATTAATGTGATTTCCAGAAAAGACATGGATGCGTTTTACCTGCATCATGTGCTTCATTCGCTGGCTATTGCAAAAGTTACTACTTTTAAAGATTTTACCGAAATCATGGATGCAGGTACAGGAGGTGGTTTCCCGGGCATTCCCCTGGCCATTCTTTTTCCCAAAGCCAAATTTTATCTTGTTGACAGCATTGGAAAAAAAATTAAAGTAGTTAACGAAATAGCCAAAGAGTTGGGATTGCAAAATGTGGAAGCCGAGCAGCTCCGTATGGAGCAGGTTGACCGCACCTTTGATTTTGTTGTAAGCCGGGCGGTAACCGATCTGGAAAAATTTACCCGTTGGACTTTTTACAAAATTCATAAACAATCGTTTAATGAAGTTAAAAATGGTATTCTTTATTTAAAAGGTGGCGACATCTCAGACGAGCTAAAAAGGGTTCGTAGCTTAAAAAAGGTGCATGCTAAAACTTATCCCGTTTCAGATTATTTTACCGAGCCGTTTTTTGAAACCAAGCACGTTGTGCATGTTTTTAAGTAAGAATCAGTCTAATTTTCGGTTATAAATAGGTGAGCATGAAATAAATTTCTATTTTCGTGCGTTTTTCAGAAACTTTTTATTTATAAAAAATATTATCATGACAGAAAAAATACAACATTCTTTAAGAGAATCAACCGCCATGCGATGGACAGCTTTGGTGCTGGCTTCGTTATCAATCTTTGGAGCATACTATTTTAATTATGCCCTTTCATCCATCAAGCCGATGCTGGAGAGTATTCTGGGCTGGAATAGTGAAGATTTCGGAACCTATACTTCGGCCTATGCATGGTTTAATGTTTTCCTTTTCATGCTTATCTTCAGTGGTTTTATCCTTGATAAACTGGGGGTTCGTAAAACTGGTTTGGGTGCAACCATCGTCATGTTTTTAGGAACAGCACTTAATTACTGGGCCGTGAATCATCAGTTTGCTGCTGATGCTGTAGTTCATATTCCCATCTTGGGAGATATGAAAGCGCAGGTTTGGTGGTCATCGTTGGGTTTTGCTGTTTTTGGTGTGGGTACCGAAGCCATTGGGATTACCATTTCAAAAGCTGTGGTTCGATGGTTCAAAGGAAAAGAGATGGCACTTGCCATGGGTATGCAGATGGCTATCGCTCGTTTGGGTACCGCTTTGGCGATAGGAATTTCAATTCCGTTGGCGCTTAAATTTTCTGTTACGGCTCCTATCTTATTTGCGCTCATCGTTATGCTATTGGGGGTTGTGTCATTTATCATGTTCTCAATTTTAGATATTAAACTTGACAAGTCAGAAGGTGCTGAAAAGATAGTCGTAGATCCTGATGATGAGTTTAAAGTAAAAGATATTCTGTTTATCATCGGAAACCTTGGATTTTGGTATATTGCTATTCTTTGTGTCCTCTTCTATTCTGCGGTTTTCCCATTTCTGTTTTATGCCAACGATTTGATGGTTAACAAGTATAATGTTGACCCGAGTCTGGCAGGAACCATTACCATGTTGCTGCCTTTTGGAACAATTATCTTAACACCGATTTTTGGAAGTATCTATGATAAGCTTGGAAAAGGAGCCACCATTATGATGATTGGTTCATTGATTCTGATTCTTGTTCATGGTATATTAGCTATTCCCTCTCTTAACTTATGGTGGATTGCAGCCATCATGGTAATTGTGCTTGGAATTGCTTTTTCGTTGGTACCTTCAGCCATGTGGCCATCTGTTCCGAAAATTATTCCCGAAAAACAGCTGGGTACCGCCTATGCCGTAATTTTCTGGATTCAAAATATTGGGCTAATGCTTGTTCCGTTAATGTTAGGTATTGTTTTGAATAACACCAACCCTGATGTAGCCCCGAATAAAAAAGTGGTAAAGGCAGGCATTGAAAGAGCTGTTAATGAAACTTTGGGTTCTGCCAGCCTTTCGTCGAAAGAGATAAACAAAATTGTTGAAAAAGCTTCCGGTGCTGCTGTTGATTCAGTGGTTCAATACAGCTCGTATGTTCCCGTTGAAGAAGCTAATATCGACACTAAAAATGTTGAAAATAATATTTATAATAGTGTGTCTGCCCAACTAAAAAATGTAACAGTCCCGGATAATAAAAAGGAAGCTGTTGCACAGGTTTCGGGTGTGGTTAAAGATGCTGCTTATCAGGTTATCCTGAAGGAGAAACTTAACTTGCGCTACAATTACTTTTACGACATGTTAATTTTCGTGGGACTTTCAGTTTCTTCCCTTTTATTTGCCTTCCTGCTAAAAATAGAAGACAAACGAAAAGGTTATGGCTTGGAATTACCTAACATTGAAAAATAAATTTTAGAAAATTTAAGAAAAGGACAGTGAATAGCTGTCCTTTTTCATTTTAAGCCGTAGTAATTTTTTGTAATTTCGGCATCTTTAAAAATTGTATTAATAACCCTTTAATAATTAAAGAAATGAGTAAAGAAATAACAAACCTTGAGCCCAAGGTACTTTGGAAACACTTTTATAGCCTGACACAAATTCCACGTCCTTCTAAAAAAGAAGCTCAGGTAATTGAGTTTATGAAAAAATTTGGCGAAGACCTTGGTCTGGAAACTATTGTTGACAAAGTAGGAAACGTGATAATTAAAAAACCTGCTACCGAAGGGATGGAAGACCGTAAAGGGATTATCCTGCAAGGTCACCTTGACATGGTCCCGCAGAAAAATGCTGATACGCCTCACGATTTTGAAAAAGATCCCATCGATGCTTACGTTGACGGCGAATGGGTAACGGCCAAAGGCACCACGCTTGGTGCAGACAACGGGATGGGCGTAGCTGCTTCGATGGCGGTTCTTGAATCTACCGACATAGCCCATGGCCCTATTGAAGCGCTGTTTACCATCGACGAGGAAACCGGAATGACCGGTGCCGAAAATCTTAAGCCGGGCCTTTTGGACGGTGATATTCTGATGAATCTGGACTCGGAAGACGAAGGTGAGCTGTACATTGGTTGCGCGGGGGGTGTCGACACTACGGCAGAAATGGATTATACCGAAGAAGATGTCCCGGAAGGTATGGCTGCTTTTGATGTTACGGTTAAAGGTTTGAAAGGGGGACATTCGGGTCTTGATATCAACCTGGGCAGAGGTAATGCCAATAAAATTATGAATGCTTTGCTGGTTACAGCTGCCGAAAAATTTGGACTGAGACTGGCTGAGCTGGAGGGTGGAAGCCTTCGTAATGCCATCCCTCGCGAGTCATTTGCCACGGTGGTGGTCCCTGCTGATAAAGTTGATGATTTCAAGAAATTTGTAGAGGAGTTTGCCGTGATTGCCAAAGAGGAGTTCGAAGAAGCCGACCCGGGTTTGGAAGTTGTGGCCGAAGAGGCAGATTTGCCTGCCAAGGTGATGGATTACGAATCACAGGCACGTTTGTATAAGGCGGTGGCAGAAGCACCAAACGGTGTGATCGCCATGAGCGAATCGGTGGAAGGTATTGTTGAAACTTCAACCAACCTTGCTATTGTTAAGGTAAAAGATGGCAAAGTTAATGTGGCATCGTTGCAACGTAGCCTGGTGGATAGCGACAGGGATAAAATTGGTGAGCAGATGAAAAAAGTCTTTTTGGATAACGGCTTTAAAGCCACCAACGAAGGGGCATACCCGGGCTGGAAACCAAATCCTGATTCAACCATCCTTAAGGAGATGAAAGAGATTTACAACAATAAGTATGGAAAAGTACCCGAGGTTAAAGTTATTCATGCCGGTTTGGAATGCGGACTGCTGGGCTCGACTTACACCAACTGGGATATGATTTCGTTTGGTCCTACCATTCGCTTTCCTCACTCTCCCGATGAAAAGGTAAATATTGCCACAGTGCAGAAATTCTGGGACTTCCTGGTGGAAACCTTAAAACATGCTCCTAAGAAATAGGCGTTGATAAACTTTTTCAAAGTTTTTTGTCAGAACAAAAAACTTTGGAAAAGTTTGATTATTTCTACCAGGCCATTTGTTTATATCAAAAAAACATCTATTTTTGCACTCCCAAAATTTGAAAAACAATGAAACGTACATTTCAACCTTCAGTAAGAAAAAGAAAGAATAAACACGGATTTCGTGAAAGAATGGCATCTGTTAACGGTCGCAAGGTAGTGAAGGCTCGCAGAGCTAAAGGCAGAAAAAAACTAACTGTTTCTGACGAACGTAAGTAGCAAGGGCTAACATTCGGCTCTTTTTAAAAGACTGATTTAAAGATTTATTTAAGGAGGTGTGCATTCCGCACCTCCTTTTTTTGTTTCCCCCTGTCAGCTACAAGACAAAAATCAATAAATTAGCGAACTTTTATTTTAGTATTGATGGAACTACTGTTAAAAATAGTATTTTTTCTTTTTTTGCTGAGTTTT
>JANTGU010000108.1 GCA_024762735.1 Bacteroidales bacterium
CATATCCTTTATCTCCATCCTATATCTCCATCCTGTCAAGAAAATATTGAAACATTTTTACATACTGATAATCATCTGATTACCAAATTATTTTTCTTTTTTCTTTGTTTTATTTATATTTATTCTAAATTAGCGGAAAATTTATAAATTTATTAATATGCTAATTAAGAGAATAATAGCTGTGTCAATATTCACTTTTGTGATATCGGCGCTATCTGTCACCTGCCAGGCCGAGGAGTTTAATCCCGCGCAACCCCTGGGAATCTATGAGCATCTCGACAGCACTTTGTCCGATGATTTGGTTTTTACGGATGAGTTGGGAAACAAGACTAATTTAAAAGAGGCCATCGACCGGCCCACCATATTGGTGTTGGTATATTACGAGTGCCCCGGGCTTTGCAGTCCGCTGTTAAACGGCCTGGCCGAAGCGGTGGAAAAATGCGATTTAGATGTTGGAAAAGACTACCAGATTTTTACCGTTAGCTTCAACCCTGTTGAAAAAACACCCTTGGCACGTAAAAAAAAGCGTACCTATGCTAAACTGGTTAAACATGGTGATACCGATGGGCACTGGAAATTTTTTACGGGAGACAGCACCATGATCAAGCGGCTTCTCGATGAGGTTGGCTTTCAGGTTAAAAAAGAGGGAAAAGAGTATATCCATCCTGCCTCCATCATCGTGCTTAGTCCCGAAGCAAAAATTACCAGGTATCTATATGGCAGCACCTATTTTCTGCCGTTCGACTTAAAGATGGCTGTTACCGAAGCCGCTGCAGGAAGGTCTGGGCCTACCATTAACAAGGTGTTAAACTTTTGTTTTAGTTACGACCCCAAAGGAAAAAAGTACGTTTTCAATGTTACCAAAATTTCAGGCTCTTTCATACTGTTGTTAGCACTGCTACTACTGTTTAACATGGTGCGTAAGAATAAAAAGAAAGCTGTTCACCCCAAAATAAATCAAGAATAATGACGACAACTATTGCTCAGCCCAGTTATCTGGAAGGTAAAAAGGGGCTGTTTTCATGGATATTTACCCTCGATCATAAACGTATTGCGTTATTGTACCTCTACGCTATCATCGCCTTTTTTCTGGTGGGGATGACGCTGGGATTATTGATGCGGCTTGAACTGCTAAACCCGGGCAAGGATCTAGTTGAGCCCACCACTTACAATCAGATATTTACACTGCACGGGGTGATTATGATTTTTTTATTTATCATCCCTTCCATACCCGCTGTTTTTGGAAATTTTTTCCTGCCGCTGATGCTTGGAACCGACGACGTGGCATTTCCAAAACTTAACCTGCTGTCGTGGTGGCTTTACGTGCTTGGCGCTGTTTTTGCCCTGGCCACACTCGTGTTTGGCGATGGACCTGCCGATACCGGCTGGACTTTTTACGCCCCCTACAGTGTTAAAACAGGCACCAATGTAACCATGGCTGTAATGGCCGCTTTTATCCTGGGATTTTCATCAATCCTTACCGGATTAAACTTTATCGTTACCATTCACCGGTTACGTACACCCGGCATGGGTTTTAACCAGATGCCGCTGTTTGCCTGGGGACTTTATGCCACTTCGTGGATTCAGCTGCTGGCCACGCCGGTGATTGGAATTACGCTATTGATGATTGTTGCCGAACGTGTTTTTGGTATTGGATTATTCGATCCATCGATAGGTGGCGACCCGGTTCTGTATCAGCATATGTTTTGGATTTATTCGCACCCCGCGGTGTACATCATGGCGCTGCCCGCCATGGGAATTGTTTCCGAAATCATACCCACTTTTGCACAACGTACTATTTTTGGATACAAGGCCATTGCTTACTCAAGTATGGCCATTGCTTTTATCGGCTATTTTGTGTGGGGGCATCATATGTTTACTTCGGGCATGAGTGGCCCGGCGGCCATTATTTTTTCGGTATTAACCTTCCTGGTGGCTATTCCCACTGCCATAAAAGTGTTTAACTGGGTTGCCACCTTGTATAAAGGTTCCATCGATGTAAAACCACCCTTGCTTTACGCGCTGGCATTTATTTTTAACTTTTTAATTGGTGGGCTTACAGGGTTGGTAAACGGTGCTTTAGCAGCCGACATCCATGTTCATGACACCTATTTTGTAGTGGGACATTTTCACTACGTCATGTTTGGTGGAACAGGCTTCGCCTTTTTTGGCGCACTGCACTACTGGTTTCCAAAAATTTATGGAAAGCTATACAACATTCGCATGGCCAATATCTCATTCGCCATCTTCTTTATCGGATTTCAATTGCTCTATTTCCCCATGCTGGTTGTAGGCCTCATGGGTATGCCCCGACGCTACTATGACTACCTGCCCCAATTTCATGTCCCCAATGTAGTTTCTACCGTAGGCTCATGGATATTGGCAACCGGCATTTTAATGATGATTGCTAACTTGATGGTTGCCTATTGGAAGGGTAAAAAAGCCCGGAAAAACCCATGGCATGGCATAACTTTAGAATGGCAAACCTCCTCGCCACCGCCTTTGCATAACTTTGATAAGATGCCCGAAGTCAATGAAAAAGGGCCTTACCACTACAAAAACGCGATGGATCAATAATCGATAAAAATCAAAACAACGATGGAACACTCTTTTTCATTACCCAATTCCGGCCATAATTTTGATGCAGAAGCTTCGAAACTTGGAATGTGGCTGTTTTTATTTACCGAATTGCTCCTTTTCGGAGGGCTGTTTCTTGTCTATATGGTGTACAGGTCGTTAAACCATGAGGCGTTTATTGAAGCTTCGCACCATTTGAATGTTTGGGCAGGAACCACCAACACCATTGTGTTGTTGGCAAGCAGTCTGACGGTTGCCATGTCGATTACAGCCTTGCAACAAGGAAATAAAAAGCGCTCACTGCTGTTACTGACCATTACTTTTATTGCTGCCGGCGTATTTTTAGTAATCAAATATTTTGAGTGGAGTGCTAAATTTGAGCACGGTCTGTTTCCGGGTATGGAGCACTATAGTCAGCTCCCTACCGGCGAAAGGCTATACTTTTACCTCTACTTTTTTATGACGGGACTTCACGGCTTACACGTCATTATCGGCGGTATTTTTTTAGCCGTGGTGATGGTGAAAATAAAAAGTGGCAAAGTCCATAAAGATCGCATCTCTTTACTGGAAAATGGCGGGCTCTATTGGCACCTTGTTGATTTGATTTGGATATACCTTTTCCCCTTGTTTTATTTAATTCATTAGCCTTATGGAAAACATTAATACCCACACTCCGCAAGTAGCCGTCTCGCAACATATTTCGAGTTATAAACTGTTGTTCACGGTATTTGCCGGCCTCATCTTGTTAACCATACTTACGGTATTGGTTTCTACCACCTTTACCTTTTCGGTATCATTGGCCGTGGCGCTTGCCCTGATGATTGCCTCTACCAAAGCCTTGCTGGTGGCCTACTATTTTATGCACTTAAAATATGAACCCCGCTTTTACAAATGGATGGTTATTGTGGTGCTGGCACTGTTTACATTTTTTGTGATAATGCTAACCATCGATTATTTTACACGATAAAAACTTTGATTTTATGAATGCTTCTAATTTTGTTGAAGGAGTAGATTTTTCACTTTATTTTATAGTTACCATCTCTGTTATTTTTTTAGTGGGAATAACGGCGGTGATGATTTATTTTGTTTTTCGGTACAGCCGCAAAAGGAACCCCGTGGCCACCAACATCAAGGGCAGCCATACGCTGGAAATTATCTGGACCGTGGTGCCAACCATTTTGGTACTTTTCATGTTTTACTACGGATGGACAGGGTATAAGCCCATGCTCAATCCTCCCGACGATGCCCTCGAGATTGATGCCATCGGGCAGATGTGGAAATGGAGTTTTCGGTATCCGGATGGAAAAGTTTCCGACACGTTAGTGGTGGAGCTCAATCAACCTGTCAAACTAAACCTGATTTCAAAAGATGTATTACACAGCCTTTACATTCCGGAGTTTAGGATAAAACAGGATGTCGTTCCCGGTGGGGATAACTTTATGTGGTTTATCCCTCAAAAGATTGGGAAATACGATATCCTTTGTGCCGAATACTGTGGCCAGCTTCACTCGTATATGCTCAGTGCTGTAAAGGTTGTTGACAAGGATGCTTACAATAAGTGGCTCACGAGTTCCAGCGTGCCAGCCAACGAGCACCCAGGCCATACCTTAATGAAAAATAATGCCTGCCTCTCGTGCCACTCACTCGAAGGCACCCGAATCGTGGGGCCACCCCTTAACGGATTATTAGGAAAAACCGAAAAAGCAAAGGTTGCCGGCGTGGAAAAGGAAATTGTTATTGACCGAGCCTACTTAATTCAATCGATTAAAAAACCAAATGAAGCCATCGTTGACACTTACCCTCCAAACGTGATGACCCCTTACGAGGGAATATTAGATGATGATGAAATTTCGCAAATCGTTGAATACCTCGAAACACTTAAATAATCCCCTATTAATATGAAAAAAGTAAAAACATACCTGTCGCTTTTGGCCGAGTTGAATAAAGTGCGCATCACTTTCGCGGTGATGCTGACAACACTGGCCGGTTACGTGCTGGCAAACAACAAACTGGATGCAAACATTGTTTTACCCCTCATAGGTATTTTTATTTTGGCTTGCGGCGCAGCAGCTCTAAATCACTATCAAGATCAGGACAAGGATGCCCTAATGGAGAGGACTAAAAAAAGACCCTTACCTTCGGGAAAAGTTACACCGGGTTTTGTCCTTGCCCTTTCCGTTTTTGAAATTGCCCTGGGAACCTGGTTAATTTATGTGGGGAGCAATTTTTTAGCAGCGCAACTGGGCTTGCTCGCCTTGATATGGTACAACGGGATTTATACGCCACTAAAGCGTAAAACTGCTTTTGCCGTCATCCCCGGAAGTGTGATTGGCGCTCTTCCGCCCATGGTGGGATGGGTAGCCGGTGGAGGCATGATTAACGACCCTCGACTTATGATACTGGCATTCTTTTTTTTCGTGTGGCAGGTACCACACTTTTGGCTTCTGATGTTAAAGTATGGCGAAGAGTACGAAAAGGCAGGCTACCCTTCTATCACTTCTACCATCAGCAGGGTTCAAATAAAACGTGCCACCTTTATGTGGACAGCTTCCACGGCCGTTAGTGCTTTGATGGTGGCTGCATCAGGACTGCTTACCACTACTTTTTTTAAGGTGATGGTTGTAATTGCTGCCATTTGGCTGGTAACTGTTTTTTCAAAACTTCTCAGAAAACCGACAGCTACCTTTAATCCGTTTCACTATTTCATGCGGATAAACTACTTCGTATTAATCATGATTGTTTCGCTCAGCATCGATCCCCTGATATAAAAAAACAGGCTCTTACTCCGGCCCCCTCTATAACTAATCCAAAGAAAGCTACAAGCTACATTCGTTCAGGCACTTCGATGCCCAGCAAGCCCATGGCTGATTTAATAGTGTTACCGGTAAATTCCGATAAGGCCAAACGGAAAGCACGCTTGCCGGAATCTTCCTCTTTTAAGATGGTTATTTCCTGGTAAAACTGGTTAAACTCCTTGGCCAAATCGTACACATAATTGGCAATCATGGCAGGACTGAAGTTTTGAGCAGCCTGCTCGAGGGTGGCAGGATAATCGTAAAGCAACTTGATTAACGACTTCTCTTTTGGTGCCATCTCAATCTCTTTAAAATCCATGTCACTCCACCTATTCCCCTGCGCTTCTCCTTTGCGAACCAGCGACCTGATGCGTGCGTGCGTGTATTGAATAAATGGTCCGGTGTTGCCATTAAAGTCGATAGACTCCTCGGGATTAAACATCATGGTTTTTTTCGGATCGACCTTAAGCATGAAATATTTTAATGCCCCCAGACTCAGCATGTGGTAAAGCTTGTCGGCTTCTTCGGCGGAAAAATCGTTGTACTTACCAAGTTCTTCGGTGGTTTGTTTGGCGGTATCATACATTTCATCCATCAAATCATCGGCATCTACCACCGTGCCTTCACGCGATTTCATTTTACCATGGGGCAACTCCACCATCCCATACGAGAGGTGAACAATGTTTTCGGCCCACGAGCGTCCCAGCTTTTTAAGAATCAAACGTAAAACTTCAAAATGATAATTCTGTTCGTTGCCTACCACGTAAACCAGTTCGCGGGGATGATAATCGTTGTAACGCAACTCGGCTGTTCCCAAATCCTGTGTCATGTAAACCGATGTTCCATTGGCACGCAACAGCAGTTTTTCATCCAGGCCGTCACTGCTCAGGTCGCACCATACCGATCCATCCTCTTTTTTAAACAACACCCTCTTTTCAAGACCTTCCTCTACCAGGGCTTTCCCCAATAAATAGGTATCCGATTCGTAATAGATTTTGTCAAATTCGACCCCTAATCTTTTATAGGTTACATCAAAACCCTCGTAAACCCAACCATTCATCTCTGACCAAAGCTTACGCACCTGTTCGTCACCGGATTCCCATTGCTTCAGCATCTGCTTTGCCTCCACCAACAGGGGCGCCTCTTGTTCTGCCTGCTCTTTTTCCATGCCCGATGCCACCAGGTTGGCTACCTCCTCCTTATATTTTTGATCAAACAAAACATAAAAATCGCCCACCAGCTTGTCCCCTTTTTTTGAAGCAGAAGCGGGAGTAGCCCCATCGCCCCATTTTTTCCATGCCAACATCGACTTGCAGATATGGATTCCGCGGTCGTTTACCAGGTTAACTTTTTTAACATTTTCACCGTTGGCTTTTAATATCTCTGATACCGACCAGCCCAACAAGTTGTTTCTGATATGACCCAGGTGCAAAGGTTTGTTGGTGTTGGGCGAAGAGTATTCAATGACCACAGGGTCTTCTTCTCTCGGTTCGTTTTTTCCAAAATTATCGAGTTTTCTGTTTTTGTCAAAAAAGTTAAGCCAGAAATGGTCGGCAATGGTTAAGTTCAGAAACCCTTTTATCACGTTGAAGGAGGTTACATTCTCCAGCTGGCTCACAAAATAGTTCCCAAGCTCCCCGGCTGTTTGTTCCGGTCCTTTTTTTGAAATCCTTAGCAGCGGGAAAACCACGATGGTCAAGTCGCCTTCAAACTCGGGGCGTGTTTTCTGAACCTGAATAATTTTCTCAGGAATATCCTGACCGTAAAGCTCTTTACCGGCCTGTATTAAAGTTAAAGTGAGTAACTCGTTAATCATTTTTTGCAGGTTTTTTTGAAGCGGCAAAAGTAATAAAAAGAAGGTTTGTATTTACAATGGATTGCCAACTAAGCACACTTCATACTGAGCCAGCACACTGAGCCTGTCGAAGTGGGAGACGAAGCATGTTTCAAACACTAAATAATTCTCCCCCTGAAAGAAAGCTTGCTTTTAAAACAGTGTTTTACGGTTTGGCTAAACACTGTAAGGGTGTAATAATT
>JANTGU010000109.1 GCA_024762735.1 Bacteroidales bacterium
TCTGGCGGTGATAGTGGGAGTTGTGGTCGCACTGGCCATTAAAAAGGGACAGGGTGAAAAGTCAACCCGCGTTGCTATTGAAAAAGTGAAAACGAGAAACATTATTGAAACGGTGTCGGCCAACGGGAAAATACAACCTGCTAAAGACATCAAGATAAGTCCTTACATTTCCGGTGAGGTTATCGAGCTGAATGTTAAGGAGGGCGATTACGTGCACAAAGGCGACATGTTGGCCAAAATTGACCCTCAGATTTACGTTTCCAACTTCGACAGGGCACAAGCAGCCTTGAAATCTTCGCAGGCTAACGAGGCGCAGGCACAAGCCCGGTTTACCCAGTCAAAAGCACAGTTTAACAAAACCAAGCTCGATTTTCAGCGCAGCGAAAAACTGTGGAAGCAACAGGTTATTTCTGATGCTGATTTTGATGCAGCCAAATCGGCTTACGAGGTCAGCAAAGCGGAAGTTAAAGCTGCAGAAGAGAGCTACAAAGCATCGCAGTTCCAGGTTAACAGTGCCAGGGCATCGTTAAAAGAGGCGAAAGAGAATTTAAATCGTACCAGTATTTATGCCCCTAACGATGGTACGGTTTCGAGGCTCAGTGTGGAAGTTGGGGAGCGGGTTACCGGTGCATCGCAATTTTCATCGGGAACCGAAATCATGCGCATCGCCAACCTGAATGTGATGGAAGTCAATGTGGAAGTTAATGAAACCGATATCGTCAGGGTATCGCTACTCGACACGGCACTCATTGAGGTTGATGCCTATCTTGACAGAAAATTCAAAGGGGTAATTACCGAGATTGCCACTTCGGCCAACACCACCGGAACGAGCGTGGACCAGGTTACCAATTTTGATGTTAAAATCAGGATGCTAAAATCGTCCTACGAAGATTTGATTAAGGAGGGTAGTGCTATCGCTTCTCCTTTCCGTCCCGGCATGTCGGCTACCGTTGAAATTCAAACCGAAACAGTTAACGATGCCCTTTCGGTACCTATTCAGGCAGTGACTACCCGTGCTGATACCACCGGTAAATTGAAGAGTGCCATGGAGAAGCGGGAAGAGCAACGTACCAAAACGGAAAAGAACGAGAAAGCCAAAGAGTATGTTTTTGTGGCAAAAGAGGGCAAAGCCAGGCTCACCGCCGTTAAAACCGGTGTTCAGGATAACATGTATATTCAGATTCTCAGTGGGCTGAACGAAGGGGATGAAGTTATCGTGGCACCCTATCGTGCTGTTTCGAAGCAGCTTAAAAACAACGATCAGGTTACGGTTGTGGACAAGAAAAAATTGTTTGATAAAGAAAAGAAAAAGTAGTTGTGGCTGTTATTTTAAACATAGAAACCGCAACGCGTGTATGTTCGGTTTCGCTAGCGGTGGATGGAGTGGTGAAAGCCATTAAGGAGTCGAAAGTAAAAAATTCGCATGCCGAACAAGTCACCCTGTTTTCGGAAATGGTGGTTGAAAAAGCAGGCTACACCTTTGATAAGCTTGATGCTATTGCCGTTAGTAAAGGACCCGGATCTTACACAGGATTGCGTATTGGAGTATCCACCGCCAAGGGGTACTGTTTTGCTTTGGACAAACCGCTTATCTCGGTGAGTACCCTCGATGCCATGGCCTGGGGACTGGTTAATGCCTTGCGTAACAAAAAGCAAAAACTGGATGCCTATCTCTATTGTCCCATGATTGATGCCCGCCGTATGGAAGTTTATGATGCTGTTTACGATTCAAAGCTTAACAAGGTTAAAGCCATATCGGCTACCATCCTGGATGAAAATACTTACAGTGAGTTTTTTTCGAGATATGCAATGGTGTTTGGTGGCGATGGGGCAGAAAAGGCAAAACCCCTCTACTTTAACAACAAGCACAAAACCTATTTTTTAGATGGCTTTGAACCTTCCTCCATGCACATGGCACAGCTTGCCGAGCAAAAGTTTCAACAAAACGATTTTGAAGATGTGGCCTATTTTGAGCCCTATTATTTAAAGGAGTTCGTGGCCGGCATATCCAAGGTAAAGGGGTTGAGAAATTAATTCTCTGTTTTGCGTGCGTGTTTCCACCGCTTGTGTGTCCATAGCCAACTTTCCGGTTTTTCTTTGATCAGTCGCTCCAAATTTTGAGCAAACAGGCGGGTGATTTCTCCAGGTTTCATTTCGGTGGGATGTTCCACCATGGGTTCCAGCGAATACTCGTACATTCCTCTTTTTGTTCGGCATAGGCGTAAAAACAGGATGGGAAGGTTGTAGGTTTTAGCGTAATACTCGGGTCCGTGAAGAAAAGGAGTGTCGATACCAAAAAAGGATGTCCAGATGGCTTTTTTAGTGTTGGACGGGCTTTGGTCGGCTGCCATTAAAAATACCGAAGGTTTGTTCGCGTAATGTTGAAAATAGAATCCTGTTTTATTGATTGAAGCCAATATTGTTCCTGCTTTGGCTCTTGATCGTATGGCAAAGCGGTCGATATACTTGTTGGATAGTGGCTTGTACAACCCAACAATAATCGATTTGGAAAAGTAGGCAGCCGAAAAAGCCCCCCACTCCCAGTTTCCCACATGCCCGGCTGCTACAATAATGCCCCGGCTCTGATTGTAATATTTATCTAAAATTTCGGGGTTTACGAAACGGTGACGCTTCATCACCATTTTTTTCGACATGGTAAACCCTTTAATTCCCTCTACAAAAAGGTCAGCCAGGTTTTTGTATGATGCTTTTTCAATCTGTTTTAACTCCTTTTCCGTTTTGTCAGGAAAGGCTCTTTTCAGGTTTTCGCGAACCACGGCTTTGCGGTATCCAATTACCCTGTAGAGGACAAAACTTACGAAGTTGGAAAAACCATACAGGAAAAAAAAGGGGGTTATGCCCACCAGGGTAACGAGGAAGACAAACAACAGATAGGTTACAAAATCCATAACAATTTATTTAATACTCCGATACCAGTTCACCGTTCGGGTAAGCGCTTCATCGAGGTTGACTTTGGGTGAGTAGTTAAAATGATCTTTTAATTTTTGAATACTGAAATGGTAATCGAGGCCGCCGTTGTTAATGCGGTAAGGGGTTAAAAAAGGCTCTGATTTTAAATGGAGCAGGGTATGAACACCGTAGTATATTTTGGCTGCCGCCATGGCCAATCCAAAAGGGATGGAGCTGTTTTTTAGTTTAATTTGGAGCTTTTCGGCCAACAGGGTATTGAACTCATGCCAGGTGATATCGAGGCCGTCGGTGGCAAGATAGGCATTGCCAACAGCCTTTTCTTCTTTTGAAACCAACAGAATAATATCCACCAGATTTTCGATATAAACCGGACATGTTTTGCTACGCCCGTGGTTTACTTCGGCAAACTTACCCGCCAGCATGGCATCGATGTATTTTGAAATAAAAGTACGATCATTAATACCGAACACGTTGCCGGGACGCACGGCCGTAATTTCCATGTTTACCACTTTGGCATACTCCCAAAGCCACTGCTCAGCCATCCATTTGGTTTCGGCATAGGGGATGAGATTTTCAGCCGGTGGATCATCTTCCGTAACATTGGTTTTTCCAAAACCGTGAAAAGCCACAGTACTGATTTGAATAAACCGCCTGACTCGCGCTGCTGCTGCCGCTTTGGCCACGTTGATGGTTCCCTTAAAATTGATTTTTTCAAACTTTTCGTAAGGGCCCCAATCAGCTGCCAAACCAGCTACATGGTAAACTTTATCAACCCCTTTTACTGCTGGTTCTAAGGTTGGGTAGTCGGTAATATCGCCATAAAAATAATTGACATTAACACTTTCCAGGAAGGTTAAGTCGGAGCTTTTCCGAACCAGCACATTCACTTCCACCCCCTCTTTGAGCAATCGTTTAACCACGTTGCTGCCAATAAAACCATTGGCTCCTGTAACAAGTGCTTTCATCAGTTAAAGTATATGATAAACAAATCGGTTAACACGCCAATGGAGATGTGCAGCAGGAACACCCACCAGATGGAGCGGCTTCGCAAGGCAATCATCCCGAAAAGGATACCTATAAATATGGAGCCGATGATTTCGCCCTCCGGTTTATCAATATGCACCAAACACGATGAAATGGTTTGAATAAGAATGGCATTTACCGCTCCAAATCGCTCTTTAAGCCCAAAAAGCAGAAATCCCCGAAAGAAAAATTCCCAGGCGATGTAGTAAAAAATAATGTAGCCTAATTCATAAACAAGCAAATGGTTTTGGTCGGATAACAGGCTTTTTGCCAGGGGATATTCGGCTCGTACGTCGGGCATCTTCGAGCTGATATAAATAAGCGGAACTATCAGCACCGGAATAGCAATGAGCCATTTCGCACCCCATCTGATATCGCCTAAATCAAACCCGAAATCCGAAAGAGGCCGTTTCATCACCAATTTGATGTACAAAACCGGCACCACGAACATCAACACAAAAAATACCATAAACTGCCAGCCCCGGGCATACAGGTCACCATCGGGCTGGTTAATAAACTGCGGGAAATAAGAATAGAAATACTCCGGATAACCGTGATAGCGGTAAAGCGTTAGCAGCACCGGGGCACTCAGCAGCATCACGTAGTAATGGATATCCTGTTTGGTAAAATCTAACTTGTAGGTCATGTTTTAATGTTGATAAAACGGAATCATTTTTCCCGATACAAATTTATCATAAAATTTCTGACCAAAGTAAAAACTGAGTACCGACCACGAAATACCGGCTATCATATCGATAACATAGTGGTAACGACAATAGACCAGTGCTACCATAATTCCTGAAATGACGGGCACAAAAATCCAAAACATGCGCTTGTTATATTTACCCATTAACAGCAGGGTGGTAAACGATATGCCGGCATGCAAGCTGGGAAAAGCATCCAGTTTATTGGGTTCCATAAAGTTGATGAGGGTGCGGATGGGGACAGCCAGAAAAACACCATCGAGATTGGTTTTTTGCAGTTGCATCAAAGGCTCGTAAAAGCGGGGACCGGCAGCCGGGAAGAAAAAGTAGCCGATGTAAGCCCCGTAGTAGGTTAGCATCAATACCCATATACTTTTGTCAAGATCGACATACCGTTTTTTACGATAAAGCCAGGTCAGAATAAACAGTGGCATGGGAAAATAGAAAAGGTATAACGAATACAACAAGTCGGTAAGCCAGGGTCGTTTCCACTGTTCGATCCATACCGTTGGATGCACTCCAAACATGGCAAAGTCGATGTTAGCCAGGGCTTCATCATACCGATGAAGGTTGAAATAGGGCAGTATCATGTAAAAGCTCTCGAAAATAACGAAGAGGTAGATAAGCGGGTAAGCCAATAAAAAATATTTAGCCCATCCCCGGTAGCGGTTGGTTTTTTTCAACAATACCGACAGCCAAACAACAAAACCTGTTGGAATAAGCGCCAGCAACGGTTGATAGCTGAAGGGTGAGTTACGGACTGAGAAAAGATAAAACAAGAAAATGACTCCCAGAAAAACAGCGTTCAACCTGTCGAGAATGCCTGCGTATTTAATCCACTGCTTCATAAAAGTTGTTATTTGCTTTTTGGAGTGGACTCACTTGCAAAGTATTAAAAGATGACCAGCTCAAGTTAGTCGATCATCTTTTAAATTTTATTAATCCATTAACTCCTTCAGTTTGTTCTGCAGCGCCTTACCACGAACGTTACGGGCAATAATTTTACCCTCGGGGCCGATTAAAATATTTTGTGGAATCGACTGAATTCCATAGAGCTTGCCGGCAGCATTGCCCCATCCTTTCAGGTCGGATACATGGATCCAGGTTAGCCCGTCATCCTGAATGGCTTTTATCCAGTTGTCTTTTTTGCTGTCAAACGAAACGCCAAAAACGGTAAATCCTTTGTCGTGGTACTTTTGAAAAGCATTCACAACATTGGGATTCTCTCCACGGCAGGGCTGACACCACGAAGCCCAAAAGTCAACCAGCACGTACTTGTTTTTTTCTACCACCGAAGCAAGCGAAACAGGGTTTCCCTGTGGATCGTCCTGCGTGAAGTCGATAAACGGCTGGCCGATTTGTACTCGTTTCAGCGTGGCTACCTTGTCTTTTAACAGCTTCACATATTTGTTGTTGGTTAGCGACTGGTCAGTACTGTTAACGGCGTCTTCCAGTTGGTTAAGTTCGAACATGTAGGCATTTGAATAGATTATGTAAGGACCCACCACGCTGCTGCTGTTTTCCTTCACATAGTTTAGCATGGCATTTTTTTTGTCGTTCTGAATGCCTTCGTATTCATCCTCCAGCCTGGCAACTTCAGCGGTATCACCATTTCGCTGTGCCATACCGTATTTAGAGCCCAAGGCCTGAACTTTTTGGTCGAACGAACCCAACACATTGCCCATAAAGTTTTCGTAAGCCGTGTGTGATTTGGAGTTTTCAACTTTATAACCCCTTGGATTATTTTTGTCAGAGGTAAAGTTTATGTCACCCTGTTCCATAAATATGGGAAAAGCTCCTCTCACCTTATCAATAACCAGATATTGAACATCCGGTGATTCAATATGGCCGGAGAGGCTAGCTTTGGAATCCGTTAAAAGAGAGGAGTCAACAGTTTTCCAGCCGTCATCTACACGCTCTTTTAAAAACACCATGGTGCTGTCACCCATGCCTGTAATGGTAACATGCAGGTTAAAGTTGGTGTTTTTCTTTGATTTTTGTGTCTCACCGCACGAAACTACCACGATGGCTAAAAATCCGGCGACTAGTATCGAAATTAAATTTCTCATGATGATGTTATTGTTTTAATAAACTTACTCTTTAGCGTAAGTAGTGGTAATGGTGCCCAGTTGGGTTTTGCTTTCGGTAACAATGTAGGGGTCGATAAAGGTACCCAGTTTATGGGCGTCGGTATCCCCTTTAAAGTGATAACTAATTACCTTGGTTTTTTTGTCAAATGTCCAAACGGCCTCGTAGGTTTTGTTATTAGAAATAATCACCATGACCGAATCATTTTTGATTTTAAAATGAGTTTGCTTTTGTATTTCAACAACCTGCTGAAGCATTTGCGGGGTATCACGGGTTTCGTTAAAGTCGGTTTTTACATCCTTAACTTTCCAAACCCCGGTCAATTTATTTTCTGTTGAAGAGCATGCCACCAACAAGATAACGCTCAAAAACAACATTCTGGATAATACTTTCATCAAAAAATCTTTAAATTTGTATAAACAGCAAAAGTAATTTTTTAATGCCGTTAATTTCGTTAAAAAATGTGAAAGCAATTTATTCAACCCATTTCAATATTTTGATTATCTTTGCTCTTAATCCATTCTGATATTAATTAACAATAAAAAATTCAGACCTATGAAAACAAAATTATTAGTAAGTATGTTAGCCGTCTTTTTTTTGTCTCCGGTATTAAAATTATCGGCACAAGATTTTAA
>JANTGU010000110.1 GCA_024762735.1 Bacteroidales bacterium
TTTCGTACGTGTCTTCTACTTTTTTCTCAAACCTTTCAATCTTCTCCTTGAGCGGGTTGATGAGCTCGTGGATGTTTTTTTTACTATTTTGGCTAAACTCTTCGCTGTTTGCTTTTAAAATATTGTTGGCGATCAGTTTAAATTCCTGCTGCATCTGCTCTTTCACCTCTTCCAGCCGCTTTTTCTCCTCTTCCAGCAACTTATGTAAGCTTTCCAACTCAGAAGTTAAAGCGGCAATTTTTTTCTCAGCTTCTATCCGTGTGGTTTGCTCCTTTTGATGCTCTTTTCGTAACAAATCAAGCTCCTGCAACTGTTCCTGCAAATTACTATATTTTGTTTGAAGCCTGGCCACCTCAATTTCCGCTTCCGTTTTTTGTTTTACTTCCGATTCCAATCTGGCAGTCATCGCTTGCAGCTCTTCACGCAAGGCAACCTCTTTGGACTCCATCACAGCGCGTTCGTTTTCAAACGAAGCTATCTGATCATTCAACGCACCCACACGCTGCTCAAACGCGGCTTCCTGTATCAGTTTATCCGTTTTCCTCTTTTGCTTAAACCAAATCGCGGCGAAAGCCAGCCCCACAAAAAAAGCAATCAACATCCATAAATATTCCATAATGCTACAAATTTTAGGTAAAGATAAACAACCCTTCAAAAGAGCGTCCTCAATGATAGAAATATTTTTTAAACAGTACTGTTTTCTAACAAATAAGATTAATTATCTGTATCCATTCTAATTAACTAAAAAAGACTATTTTTGCCGCATAAATTCTAAACAAAAAAATAAAAATTATCATGAAACGAATTTTACTTGCTTTACTGGTGTTAACCGCCTCGCTGACTTACGCGCAGGACACGACCAGTAACTGGAGCACAAAAGGCAGTCTTACATTTAATTTTAACCAGTCATACTTTAGCAACTGGTCGGCCGGTGGCAACAACAGCATTGCCGGATTGCCGAAGTTTAGTTATGATGCCAACTATGCCAAAGACAAAATCAGTTGGGACAATAAACTAAACCTCGCTTTGGGTTATACCGTTACCGGAGATTCCAAAGCCATGAAATCGGATGACCTCATCGAGTTATACTCGCTGTTTGGTTACAAGATGAATAAAAACTGGTATGCCACGGTGATGTTGAAGTTCTCCACACAGTTTGCCAAAGGGTATGATTATGGTGTTGACTCCTCAACCTACATCTCCAAATTTATGTCACCTGCTTACCTCGATTTTGGCCCCGGTATCGCTTACAAGCTACCCGACTGGCTCACGGTGAACGTGTCGCCTCTGACAGCCAGAATGACCTTTGTAAATGATCAAACACTGGCAGATGCCGGTAGCTTTGGTCTTGACCCTGCCGTGGTTGACAGCAATGGCAACATTGTTACGCACGCCAGTAAAACCAAATTTCAATTAGGAGCCAAACTTACCGCCGCAGTCCAATATGAAGTGTTTAAAAACGTAACCCTTGGCACAAGCCTGGAGCTATTTTCCGACTACCTGCATAACCCCCAGGACGTGATTGTTAACTGGAAGACCCTGGTAAGAATGAAAGTTAACTCATGGTTGAATGTTGACTTTAACACCGAAATGTTTTACGACAAAAGCATAAAATTTTACGATGCTGCCGGTGCCGATCTTGGCCCCAAAGTACAATTCAAACAAAATTTAATGATTGGTATTGGCATCAATTTTTAAACAAAGATGACCCATATCGGCCTTTTATCAGACACCCACGGATACCTACATCCGCGGGTGTTTGATTTTATGGGAGACTGTCACGAGATTTGGCATGCCGGCGATATTGGCAACCTTGAAGTTATCGATAAACTCCAGGCCTTTAAACCATTGCGTGCCGTTTACGGTAATATCGACGGTGGTATGCTGCGCACCCGCTTTAACGAAACAGCCTTTTTCACCATTGAACAGCTAAAGGTAGCCATGATTCATATTGGCGGTTATCCCGGAAGGTATACCACCACGGCCCGGCAGCTCATTGCACAGCACAAACCCGATTTGTTTATCTCAGGTCACTCCCATATCTTAAAGGTGATGCCGGACAAACGAAACAACCTGCTTCACATCAACCCCGGTGCAGCGGGGAAGTCTGGTTTCCATCAGTTTATTACCATGGTGCGATTTTCTATCGACGGAAGCCATATCAGCGACCTGGAAGTGTTTGAATCAAAAAGAAGATAAACTTTTGCGTATCCGATGCCGAATTGTTTGGTAATCTTGCCCGATTGTTCTATTTTTGAATGCTATTAGTTGGGAAATATCAAACTACCAAACGCAATGTATTATGAAGGTGACTACTGCATTTATTAAAATAGAAGACGCCACAGCACAAGCACTGCTACAACAGATCATGGCTGACAATCATATTAATGAGATTATTAATGATGATGAAAAATTAACAACTCATGTTGATATCGTTATTGCTGATGCCAAATACCTTCCTGGTCTGTGCAAAACCATCGAAAAGCTAAACAAGTCAGGTTTTTTACCTGTGCTGGCCCTTACCCATAAAAACGACACCGATAATACCCATGCAGACTGCATTACCGACTTCCTTGAAAACCCTGTTAACAAGCAAATATGGACGCATCGTATTAATACCTATTTAGCCATTCGTCGCCGGCAACCAAACAAAGCCGATTTCGAGCCTTTTGGCCAACTTTTCGATTCGCTGTTCATGGATTTCCCCTGCCCTACCCACATGGTTGACACCAACCTCAACATTGTAAGAACCAACACAAAGCTGCTGGAACTCACCGGCAAAAAGCAGGAAGAGATCCTGGGTAAAAAATGTTACGAAATCTATCAAAACAGAAAAGAGGTTTGTGACAACTGCACCATCAAAAAAGTATTGGAGCTTAACAGGGTTGTGCACGAAGAAGATGTGCATATTTTTTCCGGTGATGAAAGATACTTTGAAAAGAGTGCCTACCCGCTGTACAACGAAAACAGGGAGATTGCCTATGTTGTTGAAACAGCTAGAGACGTAACTGAAAAAATGCATAAGCAACTCCGCATCAAGCAGGATGAGGAAAACTACCGGAAGTTTATTGAAAAATCCAGCGACCTGATTGTCCTGTTTAACAAAAAAGGAGTTGTACGGTTTGTCAACAAGCAAATTGAAAAATACGGTTACACGCGCGAGGAGGTGCTCAACACCTCTATTTTAAATTATGTTGTTAAGGACAAGGCAAAGCAAACCCTATCATTGCTTGGTGATTTATTTGATGGTAAAATTGACTCTTACTCTTTCGAAAACGACCTTCTCACTAAAGATGGCCGGGTTGTCCCAATATTATCAAATCATGTACTTATTCATTTTGAGGGTGAGCAACTTGATTTGGCAGTACTTAAAGACATCAGCCCTTTAAAAAAAATAGAACAGCAACTTCGCGACAACTCCGAAACGTTAACCAATATTTTTAACAATTCGGTGATTGCCATTTACGTGCAGGAAAAAGACGGCACTTTTTTGGATGTTAATCGTGCCGCTGTAGCCATGTACGGCTACAAAAACAAAGACGAGTTGGTTGGAAAAAATCCATCACTCGTTTCGGATGACACTAAAAATGATTTAGCCGAGATAAAAAAGTACATGGAACTTGCTTTCAAGGGTGAAGCACAATCGTTTGTTTTTTGGGGCAAGCGAAAGGACGGCAGCTCTTTCCCCAAATATGTTACCATCGAAAAGGGCTCCTACTATGGAAAAAACGTTGTTTTTGCCTACGCCATCGATATTACCAACTGGCATGCTACCCAAAAACAGCTGGAAGAACGAGAAGAAAACTATCGGGCTATCGTGGAGAACATTCATGACGGACTCTATATTTATAACGGGAAAGAGCTCAACTTTGTAAACGATCAACTTTGCGAAATTACAGGTTTTTCAAAAGAGGAGATGTTTAAAAAAGATGTCTGGAGCTTCTTCCATCCCGACGATCGGGAGCGCATCAAAAAAAATGCTTTTGCCCGTCTTTCCGGTGAAAATATACCCACGGTTTTTTCATCGAAAATAGTGACTAAAAGCGGCGAAACCAAGTATGGTGAGTTTATGGTGCGACGGATTAACTACCATGGTGAAACAGCCATCATGGGTGCTGTACGTGATGTTACGGAAAAAATTCTTAATGACCAACAACTTCGGGAGGCTAAAGAACAGGCCGAGGAAAGCAGCCGTTTGAAATCGGCTTTTTTAAACAACATGAACCACGAGTTGCGCACGCCTATGAATGCCATCATGGGATTTTCGGAACTCATGGACAAAGCCGAGCCGGATCAGAAAACACAGTTTGCCAGCATCATCCGCAACAGTGCCAAGCAGTTGCTTTCATTGATGGATGACGTGCTCTACTTGTCCAGGTTACAAAGTGAGCGCCTCCCCATAAAAAACAACTACTTTTCGCCCTGCCAGGTGGTAAACGACGTAGTAAAAATGTTTACCGTAAACAATAAAAACAAAAACATAAGCATTATTGCCGGCAATCCCAACAACCTGAAAAATATCGAAATTTATGCCGACGAGTCAAAAATAAGGCAAATTGTAACCAACTTCACCTCCAACGCGGTGAAACACACCTTTGAAGGAAGTGTCGAAGTGGGCTTTTTTATTGAAGATAAAACCGTAGAATACTACGTGAAAGATACCGGTGTTGGGATTCCGGAAGATGAACAAGCAAAAATTTTTGAAACTTTCTACCGTGGACGGCAGTCAACCAGCGCGGCCATTCGAGGCACAGGTTTAGGCCTTAGCATTGCCAAGCAGATAGCCGAGCAACTGGACGGAGAGATTCATCTTAACTCAGATTTGGGGCGTGGCTCCTATTTTTCATTTTCATTTCCATTAAGAGGCATGAAAACAATTGAGGTAGAACAAACTGATGCTTCCCTGGAAAAAACATTCAAGGGATGGGAAAACGTTACCGTCTTAGTGGCGGAAGATGACCCTAACAACTTCTTGTTTTATGAAATAATATTAAAAAAGAAGATCAAGCAGCTTGACCATGCATGGAATGGTAGAGAAGCCGTATCTATGGCCAAAAAAAACCACTACGATTTAATACTGATGGACATTAAGATGCCGATTATGGATGGCCTGGAAGCCACCAAAGCCATCAAAGCCGAGTATCCCGACTTGCCCGTTATCGCGCAAACCGCTTATACCAGCTACGAAGAACGAAAAGACATCAAAGCTGCCGGTTGCGACGAATACCTTGCCAAGCCTGTTAAAAAACAAAAACTTTTAGAAATCCTGCAAAAATATGCGCTTGGCTAGCCGAAATTTTTCTTATCTTTGAAGAGAAACATTAAATAGTATTACCATGAGTATTAGTAGTGATTTATCATTAGTGTACACGGGTTCAAGGGTAGAAGGACTTCTGCTTAAAGAACTACTGGAAGAAAAGGGTATTGGCGTTTTTAAAAAAGACACCCTCGAAGCCAGCGTAATTGCCGGATGGGCCGAGGGCTCACCCGAAGATGCATGCAAACTGTATGTAGAAACAAAAAATGCCGAAGAAGCTATCAAGTTTCTTGAAGCCTATTTTAAAAGCAGAGATAAAAAGTAAGCAGGCATAAAACAATATCTTGTTTTTAAAAAAAACCGGTGTTTGAATACTGGTATGAAAGGGAATGATGATGGAGCGTTGTTTGATGAATTACTATATTCTTGATGCCGAGTTAAAGAACAGCTGCGAGTTTAATCCCGACTTGTTTGAAGACATCCCGTCGGTGTACGAAGTTATTAGAATTGAAACGGGAATCCCCCTGTTTTTGCAAGACCACATTGAGCGCTTCTATCAGTCGTTAGCGCTTTCAAATTACTCCTGCAGCATCACGGAAAAGCAGATACGGAGCAGGCTTAAAGCCTTGATAGAGGTCAACCGCGTACAAACGGGACTGTTAAAGTTTGTATCAATCAACCACCTGCAAGCCGGCAACCTTTTTGCTGCCTGGATTGCTCCCTTTTTCTTTCCATCGGCTGACAATTACCGATTAGGTGTTGGCATGATGAGCTACAGGGGAACCCGCGAAAATCCCAACGCCAAGGTTTCCCATCAGGAAATCCGGGAAAAATCTAATCAGCTGATGAAGGAGCATGACGTGTACGAGGTGATGCTATTGAACCAACAGGGTATTATTACCGAAGGAAGTCGCTCCAATCTTTTTTTTGTTAAACAAGGCATCCTTTGTACTCCGCACCATTCGTTGGTTTTAAAAGGAGTAACCCGCCAAAAAATCATCGATGTAGCCTTACATTCAGGCATTGACGTGTTTGAAAGTACCTTTGGGATAAACGAAATCTCCGATTTTGAAGCCCTATTCATTACAGGAACTACTCCCAAGATACTTCCGGTAAATAGCGTGGACAAGGTTTCTTTTCAGGTCTCACACCCCCTAGTTCAACATCTTTCAAAAAAATACAACCAACTTATCGAAAGGTACCTAAGAAACTTTAGTTGGTAAACTGTCTCATTTGACGAATAATTGTATTTTTACCCAAAGAAAAGTTATGAAACGTCTTCTGATTACCCCCATATTCCTCTTGTTGCTAACAGTTTCGTTTGCACAAAAAAAGATTCCGTCCAATTACTGTATTACACAGGATGAGATGCAACTCTTTCATACCATCAACGCCATCCGGGAGGAGTACGACAAAAAACCGGTTAAACTATCAGCCTCGCTGAGTGTGGTAGCCCGAACACATTGTACCGACCTGTTTACAAACCATCCCGACACCAGCATTTGCAATTTGTCGAGCTGGTCAAACAAAGGCAATTGGACTCCCTGCTGCTACAACACCTACCTGCCCAAGCCGCTGTGCATGAAAAAGAAACCGAAGGAACTCACCCCTTACCCCTACTACGGTTACGAATTGGCTGCTTATTTTGAGGATGGCTATAACCTGGACAGTTTGGTAAAGCTATGGAGCGATACCAGGGAAGTTCTCGACATGATTTTAACCCGGGGAACCTGGGAAGAAAAAAATTGGGTGGTCGCCGGCGTGGGCATCGACAGCAATTATGTTTCTATTTGGTTTGGACAAAAACCCGACAAGGTAAAAGCACCCCGTATCTGCAAGGGAAAAAAGGTTACGAGGAAAGCCATTGCCACGCCACCCGAGAAAACCTACTTCTATTTAATTATTGCCAGCTTTAACAATGAGGCAGACGCCAAAGAGGCGCTTCGCCGGACAAAAAAAAGCGGCTTCAAAGAAGCAGGGCTGTTAAAAGGAGAAAAAAACACGAGGGTTTTCCTGGGTAGGTACGAAGGGTTAAAAGAGGCCACACATGTTAAAAGTACGCTATCACCCACCTACCGGGATGCCTGGATATTGAA
>JANTGU010000111.1 GCA_024762735.1 Bacteroidales bacterium
TTTAAAGTATTTTCCAGGTTAAATAACATATAAATCTATTTTATATTGACTTAACGTGATTTTTTCCTCTATTTTTTGCTCCATATTTTACTATACGACACTTAAAGTTATTTCTATTCTATAGATTTTATTATATTGGTATGATGTATTTTATAAGACTTTTCTGACATTTCTCTAAGCAGGTGAAAATAGTATAAACAAGTACGCCTTAACACAAAATGTTACAATTGTGAAACTTATACAAATACAGTCACTTAGTAAACTTGTCAAATGAAAGATATACATTTGTAAACTTTGTTACATTTGTATACTCTAATTTTATTTTGTAATTCCGGAGGCCTGATGAGAATGTCCGATTGCTTATCGGTACGATCCATTTCCATGCTTCCCTCCCACTTTTATAAAAAGTTTTTTTATCAATACTTGACATGGCATATCCTTTGATATATATTTGCATTATGAACATAAGTTCATAATGATAGTTATATAATTTATTTAAAAAAGGAGGTTATTATGCCAAGAGGTGACAGAACCGGTCCGTTAGGCGAAGGTCCCATGACCGGACTTAAAAGAGGCAGGTGCGCCGACAGCGAAACTGCAAGAGGATTGGGCGGGTTTGGTTTTGGCAGAGGTTTCGGACGTGGATTGGGTTATGGCAGAGGCTTGGGAGGACGTTGGTTTGGAAGAACCGAAACTCCGGAATCTGAGTCAGGACTTAAATCGGCCATCGACGCCCTGAAGGGTCAGTTAGCAGGTTTGGAAAGCCGTCTTAACAAAATCAGGTCAAACGATTAATTCACCCGTTCACCCTGGCACCCGGTGTCAGGGTGATTTGTTTTTAAAAGTTCATTGGCATACATCCAAAGGATTAATTTATTCCGATACCTTAATTATAGGGTTGCGTAATTCAAAAATTATATGTAACTTTACAACATGTGAAATTTTAAAAATCAAAGCCATGTATCAATTAAGAAAATACCACGGTGACCGGGTTCAATCGTTAACCTACGGTGATGAGAATCAAGAGTTTTCAGTTGGAATTATAGCACCAGGCGAGTATGAATTCGGCGCTATCAAAAAGGAAATAACCACCGTCACCCATGGCGGAATTAGTGTTTGGGTGGAAGGCGGCGACTACTGGAAAACCTATAGTCAGGGCGAAACCTTCGAAATTCCGGAACACAAAAATTTTAAATACAAAGTGGAATCGGTAAGTTCCTATATTTGCCACTACAAATAAACGATGTTTTTACATGAGAGAAGTGGCAGAAATTATCCGTGAGGCAGAATCAACAGAGGATAAAGAAAGACTGGAACAATTGCTGGACGAAATTAACACGCGACTTGACCAGGGGGTCGAGGTATCGTTATTATTGTGTCGGGCAGCTATCTTTACCAAGTTTCAACAGTATGGCAAGGCTATGAACGATTATAGCAAGGTTTTGGAAATTGATCCGGACTCAAAGCAGGCTACTACCCAGCTTGATCTGCTGAAGACTATTTTGCGATACACCAACACGGATATTTATGCCAGTCCTAATACCAATATGGATCCCTGGCTGGAGTAATAATCAAGAAGATTTTCACGCTATTCAATTAAAAGTGTAAATTTGTCGCTTGCTATGGCAAGTCGGCACTTTTACTCTTTTTTATTTATCTACTCCACCTGGTCTATGTTTTACATGCTGCCGGCGGCTATGTTAAAAAGGTAAATGGGGAAAGTAAAAAAATATCGTGTTCACTTACTAGCCTTACTGGCCATGCTCTTTTGGGGTATCTCATTTGTTTGGTCTAAAGTAGTTTTTCTAACCTACTCCCCCATTACCACCATCTTTTTCAGGTTAACCATATCGGTCATCTTTCTTTTTCTTTACATGTTGCTGGCCCGTCAGTTTGAAAAAATCAAAGCAAAGGACTTGAAATATATTTTGCTCTCTGCCCTGTTTAATCCGTTTTTATACTTTCTTGGCGAGAACTTTGGTTTGCAGCGGGTTTCTGCTTCGCTTACTTCTGTTATTATTGCCACCATACCGGTCATCACTCCTTTTATTGTGATCTTTTTTTACAACGAAAGAATTACCCGCGTTAATATTCTGGGTTTAATACTATCATTCGTGGGCATCTTGATTATTGTATTCTCCGATATGAAACAGTTACAAGGCGATTTTTCCGGCATCGCGATTTTATTCGTGGCCGTATTCTCAGCCATCTTTTACACCATTTTTGTTAAAAAGCTAAGTCATTCATATAGTGCCGTTACCATTATTGCCTATCAAAACCTGATTGGTGCCCTGATGTTTTTACCCCTGGTACTATGGCTCGACCTCGACCAAATAATGACTGCCAAACCCGATACCGACACCATTTTTTCACTACTCATGCTGGGTATTTTTGCCTCTTCAGCAGCCTTTATCTTTTTTACGGAAGCCATTAAAAATTTGGGAATCATCAAAACAAACCTGTACACCAATCTGATTCCTGTTTTCACCTTTCTATTCGCATTTATCATTTTGGGCGAAAAAGTTACCCTGTTCAAAACCATCGGTTTGATTACGGTAATATTAGGTATTATTCTCTCGGAAAGTGAAAAAGGAGAAGAAATCCCCATTGACCGGTCGGTAAAATAAGATCATCTCCGTTAAAGAAACTTGTTGTGTTGGGGCAGGATATTTCCCGGCAGGAATCATCACTCACCTTTAATTTGAACGCCGACTTCTTTTAAACACCCTTTTAATCTTGTCAAGGGTCACCGCGTGCTCCTCGGCACCCATCTTACCCAAAAGAAAGCCCAATGGTTTAAGACGCTCAATATTTTCACCCAACACACGCAGCACAGCTACCATGGGCACCGCGATAAACATCCCTGGCATCCCCCATATAAACCCCCCAAAAGTAATGGCCAGGATAATCATAAACGGATTGATGTTTACATGAGCACCCACAATGTTGGGCGTTAAAATATTGTTTTCGGTAAACTGAACAATAATAAACTGAAGCACCACCAAAAAAGCATATTCAGGCGAGTCCATGGTAAATACAGCAATAAAAAAAGGAAACAGATATCCGATGATGGTACCGTAATAGGGTATGAAATTCATCAGCGCGGCAAACAGCCCCAACAGCAAGGCAAATCGTAAACCGATGATAAGAAAACCAAGGCTATTAATAATAAACAAAATGGTTACCACGAAAAACACCCCGGTAATATAGTGGATAGCCACAGAGTTAACCTCTTCAATAATCCGCTCTGCTTTATCATGGTTTTCGGCAGGAATCAGCATAAGTACAAAAGCTTTAAACTTATTACGATAGTAGAGCAGAAAAAAAACATAGACCGGCATGACAAAGATGGTAAACAGGGTATTAAACGTAATACCAAAAGCCGTGTTAGCCACGTTGGCACTATTGGAGAGCACCGTTTCGATCATGCCCGAAACGCTGTTCTTAATCTCTCCCGAAGTTACCCCCAGCATGTTTTCCAGCGAGTTGAAAATGGTGTTAATGTTTTGCGAGGCCTGATACCTCATCTCCGGCACATTGGTTAAAAACAGGGCCGACTCTTTGTAAATAAAGAGCAGCACCCCGTAAACCATGGCAAGCCCCAGTATAATGCCCATAATATTGGCCAGGATTCTTGGTAAACGTTTCTTTTCCAGATAACTTGTGACAGGAAAAATAAAGTAAGCAAAGAGTGCTCCCAGTACGATAGGACGCAAATAGTTTTTAAATTCCGACAGAATATAAAAGGTCAACCAAATAAACAACAAGGCGATGGTTACGTTAAAAAGCAACGGAAATTGTATTTTACCCCTCGACCGTTTCATGGTATCCTAATTATGAATTAAGGCAAATTTACTAAGGATTTCGGTTACAACCACAATTTGTCTATTTTTACTCATTAAAAAATCTTAAAACATCATGGCCAAAGAAGCAAAAAAATTTGGTGCCTTTTCAGGGGTATTTACTCCTTCCATACTAACCATACTGGGGGTAATCATGTACCTGCGTTTAGGGTGGGTAGCAGGAGTAGCCGGATTAACCGGAATTGTTGCCGTGATACTGCTGGCGCATGTTATCTCCTTTACCACGGGACTAAGCATTTCATCCATTGCCACCGACAAGCGTATTAAAGCGGGGGGTATTTACTACATCCTGTCAAGGTCGTTGGGACTTCCCATGGGAGGATCGATTGGCATCACGCTTTTTGTGGGTACGGCGTTAAGCATCTCGCTGTACATTATCGGTTTCACCGAGAGTTTTCTGTCGATACCCACCATCCAAGGCTGGATAGAAGCCCTTGGCATGGTTCCCGACAGTTTAAACACGACCAGGATCATCGGGACAGCGGTGCTGGTGATACTGGTCATCATTGCCTTTATCAGCACCGATATTGCCATAAAAACTCAATTTATCATCTTAACTGCCATCGCCCTGTCGCTGATATCGGTCTTTGTAGGCTTTTTTGTGCATCCCGAGTTAGCACCGCAGCCCGGGAATATGGATATTGCCCCCTTTAAAGATTTTTCGTTCGAAGTGGTTTTTGCCGTATTTTTTCCGGCAGTAACAGGCTTTACCGCAGGCGTGGCCATGTCGGGCGATTTAAAAGACCCGAAAAAAGATATTCCCAAAGGAACCATGTGGGCCATCATCATCGGGTTTGTGATTTACCTGGTTTTGGGCATCAGCTTTTTATTATTTGTTGATCGCAACCTGCTGTTAACTGACTACAACTTCCTGCTACGCCTGGCCTGGATACCCGCGCTGGTCATTGCCGGTATTTGGGGTGCCACGCTCTCGTCGGCGCTGGGCGGCATTTTAGGAGGACCTCGCATACTACAAGCCGTGGCCTACGACAAAATCGTTCCAAAACTATTTGCCAAAGGCTATGGCCCCAGCAATGAACCCCGCAACGCGCTTTTATTTACCTTTTTAATATCGGAGCTAGGGGTACTGATTGGCGATTTAAACATCATCGCGGGCATTGTAACCATGTTCTACCTGACTGCTTATGGTTTTATCAACCTGGCCTTTGCGCTCGAAAAATGGGCCAGTGCCGATTTTCGGCCCTCCTTCAATGTTTCGGTATGGATTGGTGTGGTTGGCTTTGTGGCCAGTTTCATGATCATGTTCAAACTCGACATGGTTAACATGTTCGTGGCGCTGATTATTTTGGGAATTATTTATTACTACATTAGCCGAAAGCACCACCACCGGCGGATGAGCAGCGTGTGGGAAGGCGTTAACATGGCCTTGGTAAGAGCCGTCCTTAACAGGCTAAACAAGCAAAAAACCAGCGAGCAAAACTGGAAACCAAATATCCTGCTTTTTAGCGGGGGCACAAAAAAAAGACCCCACCTGATTGAATTTGGTAAAGCCCTGGTAGCACAACAAGGAATGATTTCCAACTTCGACCTGGAGCTTAACAAAAATGCCAAAGAACTTTTCCCTAAACGAAGGGTTGCCATTCACGAGGAAGAGACGGACAACAACAAGGGCGTCTTTGCTCAAAAGCTGGAGTGCAACGATGTTTTTAAAGGCATTGAAACCATTGCCTGCGTGTATGGATTTAGTGGTGTAGAACCCAACACTGTTTTAATGGGCTGGGGTAGAAACAGCGACAATCCCAAGCGGTTCGTAAGCATGGTTAACCGGCTTATTAACCTCAACCTGAACGTGGTGCTGCTCGATTACGATAAAGAACGAGGATTCGGAAACTACAGCACCATCGACGTATGGTGGCGGGGCGGGTCAAACAATGGAAATTTTGTGTTGGCGCTTATCAAGTTTATCCATGCTACCTACGAATGGCGTAACGCACGGGTGCGCATCATGATTGTTAATCCTGTAAACGAAAACAAATCGTGGATTGAGCGTGATGCCCGCAACGTGTTGGCCAACATGCGCATTGACGCCGAAATTAGGGTAATCAACAACGAAATCGATAAACGATCGATCTATGACATCATCAAACAAGAGTCGATTAACACGGATATGGTGTTTATTGGATTTCCGGATATTGTAAAAGGTAAAGAAGAGGAGTTTATCAAGGGCACCGACAGGCTTTGCTTAAACATTGGCACTACAGCGCTGGTCAAGGCTTCTTCATTGTTTCAGGAGCTCCATATAGGCTTTGTGCCCAGCCCGGCTCAAAAAGGATTTGCTACCGAAAGCAAGCAGCCCCCCGTTAAAGTTCCCTCGCTGGCCAGACCCCTTTCAACAGCCCTTGACAACGAGATAAACAAATACTACAACCATTTCGTTCAGTTCTCTAAATCGATACTCGACCAGGATCTCGACCCGTTATTCTCACTCTGGTATGTACTAATGGCAAACATTGAAAAAACATGGACCTCTTCGTATGAGTTGATTCATCAAAAACTGCAGGAGCAGGATACCGACTTACGGATATTTATTACCAATCAAAACCTGCAGCTTGCCACCAAAACCAAAAAGATAACCGAAAGCTTTTATGCTGACAACGAGGTAATCATGCAAGGAAGAGTGGAAGCATTATCCTCGGCTCTGGGAGCACTTCAGTCAAAAATAACTACCCTGCTACCTAATGAAATAACCATTTCGCTTACGGATGAAGAACATCAAAAGTTACTCGGTCAAAAAAACCTGGCACCCGGTGAAGAGCAAATGTTAACGCAATCGAAAGAGTTTACTGTTCCATTTTTAAAAATTAAAGAGCGTGTGCTGCTGGCCGATTTGGCCCCCACGTGGCTGGAGATGCTTAAAGAGTTAGGGTACGCCGTGTTTAAACTGGAAATAAAGCTGAGTAAACTCAACGATCTTATTGAGCAGTATCAGGTAGGAAAGTACTATTCAAAGGTAGAGTACAAAGAGGTGATAGACACCCTGACAAGCAAGGAGCATTCATTTACCGAGCTAATGGATGATTTGCGAGCCTCTGCCAAACAGAACCGCGACATCATTGAAAAAACCATGCTGGCAGGTATTACCCGGTCGTTTAACAAGTCAATATCCTTGTGCGAAACACCTTATGCATGGAAACGGGTTCCGGGTAGAAGCAGCATCAAGCACATGAAAAAAGCCGAGAAAACCATCCTTCAATTTGAAGAGGTTTGGATAAAAAACCGGCAGATTATCTCGAATTCCAGGGTGGTATCGCTCCAGCTACTGGCGTTTAAACTAAGGCTAAGGCACATGCTTGTTAAAGACATAAACCTGTTCAACCTTAAATATGAAGAGTACCGCGAAAAGGTTTTACACAAGTTGAAGAATGATATTCAAGAAGGTCTTGCTCAAAAAAAGACGGTGATATCGCCTCCATCCGCCGCAACAATAG
>JANTGU010000112.1 GCA_024762735.1 Bacteroidales bacterium
AGATGATCCCAAACCTATACCTAAATTGGTATAATACCCTTTTGGAGTTAAGGAAAATTTATCCCTTAAATATTATTCAAATTTAGCAAGGGCTTTCTTAACATATTTTTTTTCTTTTCCAGGTTTTGATTCTAAATTTAATCGATCCAGTTCCGTTTCAATGGATTGAATTTCCTCTTTTGATAATTCTTTAATTTTCAATTCAGAAAGTATATGAAGAAACCTGTCATATACCCTATTTTCATTCTTTTTTGTGGTTTCGGTTTTTAAACTCTCAAAAAAGTTATACGCTTTTTGTATTGTCATGATTATAATGTTTTATTGGTTAATAGTGCAAATCAAAAATATTACATTCAAGTAAAAAGTAAGCCCTGTATCGTAATATTAATTACAACCATTTTCTATCAGAGATTATTTTAGCACAAGTAAGCAAAACTAATATGTAAATTTGCTACTCATACAACAAGTACTTTTCACGAATTTTCTTAAAGTTGTTCAATGCGGGCTGCCACGAGGCTCTGATTTGTTCGGGCGAATCCCCTGCCATGATTTGTCTTCGCAGACTGGCAGTTCCGGCAAGTTTTTCAAAATATGCATTAAAAAAGGTGCTGCTGTCACCGGCTACCTTCCAGGCATCGATTAACCAGGTAAGGTGTAAACCGGCCCTGTTAAACCGGTAGTTGTGTGCAAAGCCACTAAGCGATTGTCCATAACACGTTTTACCCTCCCATTTCGGATGTTTACTTTTTCCCGGGATGCTCCTTGGTGTAAAGGCAAAGTTACCATAACTATGACCTGGAAAGCCATACACCTGAAATGGAAAATCGGTACCCCTTCCTACCGAAACAGAGGTTCCTTCAAAAAGGCAAAGCGAGGGATAGAGATACACTGACTCCCAGTCAGGAAGATTGGGAGAAGGAGCTATGTTTAGTTTCACTATCATGTTATGCCGGTACCCCTTCATTTTTATTACCCTGAGGTCACACGCTACCGAATTATCCAGCCACCCTTCGCCGTTTACCATCAGGGCATACTCGCCTATCGTCATGCCATACACGATCGGCACAGGATGCATCCCAACAAAAGATTGGTACTTTTCTTCTAAAACAGGACCATCAACATAAAAACCATTGGGGTTGGGACGGTCGAGCACAATTACTTTTACGCCGTTTTCGGCACATGATTTCATGGCCAGACTCATGGTGGAGATGTAGGTGTAAAAACGGGCACCCACATCCTGCAAATCGACGAGCAACACATCCACGTTTGCCAAATCGGCTGCTGTGGGCTTTTTCTTTTTCCCGTACAACGAAACAAGGGTGATTCCTGAAGACAAGGTGTCACTTTCCACGTTTTCACCGGCATCTTTGGTACCTCGAAAACCATGCTCCGGGGTAAATATTTTTACCAGGTTAACCTGTTTATCAAGCAACACATCCACTAAATACGCACTACCAATCATTGAAGCCTGATTGACCAACACCGCCACACGCTGATGATTCACAAGAGGCAAATATTCATCAAACTGCTCCGCTCCCACCCTGATACTATCGTAATCGACCAAAACCGGAGAGGATGTTTGTGCCACCGCCATCCATGGCATCATCATAGACACCAACAGCAGGAGGAGCTTGTAACGAGTGTTACTTGTTTTAGGATTTACACAAATATCTATTGATATACAATCATTCATAAAAATCTGATTTAACAATTAAAGGTACCACAGAACATATATCTTTGCAAAGAAACCTAAACTTTCATTGCAAAACCGCAACACGTTGAATTTTGAATACTTTATAGCACGGCACATGAAATCAGAGAAAGGGAAATCCTTCTCTCAACCGGTTATTAAAATATCCTATATCAGCATCGCCCTGGGGATGACCCTGATGATAGCATCCATTGCTATCGTGATTGGATTTAAGCATTCCATCAGCAACAAAGTTATTGGTTTTACAGCCAATCTCCAAATAATCCCTTTCGACAACAATCAATCGTTGGAGGCACCCCCCATGAACATCGACAGGGATTTTATCAAGTTGCTGCCAACCCTGCCCAACGTGAAACACATCCAGTTTACAGCACAAAAAGGCGGGGTATTGAAAACAGACAATCAAATTCAGGGCGTGGTGCTAAAAGGCGTGGACAACCAATATGATTGGACCTTTTTAAGAAAAAACCTGGTGGCCGGCACCCTTCCAAAACTAACGCAAAAAAATGACTACGAAGTTTTGATTTCGAAAATGTTGGCTGACAAGCTAAAGCTGAAGGTGGGTGACAAGGTGCGTGTTTGGTTTGTTAACAACAACGAGCAGGGCGCCCGGGGCCGAAAATTTACCATCAGCGGAATTTATAATACCGGGCTTGAAAATTTTGACGGGAACCTGATTGTTGGCGATTTAGATGTGGTAGCAAAACTCAACAACTGGAAACCCGGGGAAGTGGGCAATGTGGAAATCCTGCTTAACAATCCAGACAAAGCAAAAGCCACAGCTGATGCCATTTACCACGATATTCCATATGATCTAAATATTGTAACGGCCACCGATCTGTACCCTCAAATTTTTAATTGGCTCGACCTGCTCGATATGAATGTTGTGGTAATATTAGTACTCCTTATTCTCGTGGCAAGCATCACCATGATATCAACACTCCTGATATTGATTATCGAACGCACCTCGATGGTAGGCTTATTGAAAGCATTGGGAGCTACCAACAAAAGCATAGGCCGCATCTTCCTATTACGCTCTACCTCCATCGTTCTCAAAGGTATGTTATGGGGCAATATCCTGGGACTCATTTTTTACTTTGTACAGCTCAATTTTAAAATCTTCAGGTTGGATCCAACCTCCTACTACGTTGACTACGTGCCTGTGGAACTACACCTGCCTCAATTTTTACTGCTGAATGCCGGTGTATTCGCCGTCAGCTTACTTATATTAATGATTCCCACCTGGTATATTAACCGGGTTCTGCCCTCCAAGGCCTTACGCTACGAATAGAAAATGACTATCTCATTTTGCAAAAAAGTTATCTTTGTGGTATGACAGCATCAAAAACAATCCTTGTTACCGGAGCATGTGGCTTCGTGGGTAAGCACCTTGTTCAATACCTGTTACAAAACCGGGAGTTTGATAAAATAGTTGTTTGCTGTCGCGACAAGTTGTTGGCGGCATCCCTTTTCCAAAGTAATCCGAGAGTGGTTTTTACCACGTCTGACCTGATTAATCCCTCAACCTATCAATCCGCGTTTAAAACCTATCAACCTAACTGCATCATTCACCTGGCAGCCATTGCCAGATTCAAACAAGGGGAAGAAGATCCTGACAAAACCATAAACACCAATTTTTTTGGTACGATAGGGTTACTCGAACTGGCAAAGCAATTTGAAACTAAGAAAGTCTTGGTGGCCTCTTCCAATTTGGCAAGAAACCCCAAAGGAGTAACGGGTGTTAGCAAGTATCTTACCGAAGCCTATGTCAAAAAAACAAAGCCCAATCCCAAAGTAGCCTCTATTCGATTACCCAATGTTATTGATAGTCCCGGGGCTGTTACACTCCTTTTTAAAACCCAAATAGAAAAAGGGTTGCCCATCACCATTACCGACAAGCGTATGTCACGAAAATTCGTTACTCCCTCTGAAGCTGCCCGCGACCTGGTATTTGCCATCCAAAACGGAAATCATGGAGATGTTTTTATCAACAACAAAGCCTCCACCCCCATTGTGGAGCTTGCCGAAAAGATGATTGAGGAATCAGGAAAACAGATACCCATTCAAATGATTGGCGCGCGACCCGGGGAAAAATTAGAAGAGGAAGACTATCCGGAAAATACTATTGCCGCCACGGATAACAAAAACCTTTTCAAACTTACCGAAGATCAACATTCTGATGCAGATTTACAAAAAGCACTTGATTTATTGCGGGGTAAAATCCAGGATAATTTAATGGATAAGATTAAAGCCACCTTTCAATTACCGTGATATTCTTTATTACTTTTGCATTTCACCTTTAAAAGCAATCTTTTGACAAACAGAATTAAATCATACCTACTGATAGTGTTATTGATGCTCACCTTTTCGGCCCGAGCAACCTACCTGTTGATTCCCATGGATGACACCCAAACCAACCATCTAAAAAGTTACGGGATTGCATTTTGGGTACTTCAACAAGGGGTTGAAGTTGAATGGCTTTTAAATTATAGGGGAGGAAGTTACCTGATACCTTATCATCAATCGTTTGAAAACGAATGTATCGTCCGAAATGTTAGTTTCGAGGTTATTTCAGATGCACAAGCCACCGCGATTCGCCAGGAAATCGCCCGACCCGACATTAACATGGAAATTGTTAAACTGAATAAAGTGCCCCGCATTGCCGTTTACTCGCCAAAAAATAAACAGCCCTGGGATGATGCTGTTACCCTGGTGTTAACCTACGCCGAAATTCCGTACGATGTGGTTTATGACGAAGAGGTGTTAAGCGGTGTGTTGCCAACCTACGACTGGCTACATTTGCACCACGAAGATTTTACGGGACAGTATGGAAAGTTTTGGGCTCACTATCGAAATTATCCCTGGTACCAGGAAAACGTGCGAGCCGCCGAGGAGATGGCACATAAGCTGGGTTATCAGAAAGTATCGAAGTTAAAATTGGCAGTGGCTGAGAAAATTAGGGATTTTGTGCTGGGAGGAGGTTACCTTTTTGCCATGTGCTCGGCAGCCGACAGTTACGATGTAGCACTTGCCGCCCGCAATACCGACATTTGCGACGTGATGTTTGACGGGGATCCCATGGATCCAAACGCGCAGCAAAAACTCGACTACTCACCCTGTTTGGCTTTTAAAGACTTTAAGATTGTTACCAGTCCCATGGTTTACGAAATCTCGAACATCGATGTAACCAGCACCCGCTCCAGAAGCATCAACAAAACCAACGACTATTTTACCTTGTTTGACTTTTCGGCCAAGTGGGATATTATTCCCACCATGCTGACTCAGGATCACAAGAAAATAATCAAAGGATTCATGGGGCAGACCACAGCCTTTAACGAAGATGTGATCAAGTCAAACGTGATTATTATGGGAGAGCTGAAATCAGCCAACGAGGCACGCTACATCCACGGAGAACTGGGAAAGGGATTTTGGACCTTTTACGGTGGTCACGATCCTGAAGACTACCAACACCTCGTGGGTGACCCTCCCACCGATCTGAACCTGCATCCCAATTCAGCAGGCTATCGTCTTATCCTGAACAACGTACTTTTTCCGGCTGCAAAAAAGAAAAAAAGAAAAACCTGAGAAAAGTGGCTGAAGCGTGAATTTATGAATGAGGAAGATAAGAGTTAGGGTGATACACCATCTTTTCTCAAAAAACACTTCCACTTATCAGAGGGAAAAGGTTCTTTCATTCATCATAAAAAAAACCGCGATGCAACGAGCCAGTCGTACCAACGCGGTTTTGAGGTTTTCAGTTAAAGCCTGAAATCAGGCTATTGCCTCCCGGCTATAAGCTACCCAACATTTTGCTCGGGTCAACCCATTCGGTAAACTCCTCATCGGTTAAAAAGCCCAGCTCCAAAGCAGCCTCACGCAAGGTAGTACCCTCGCTATGTGCTTTTTTAGCAATCTTGGCAGCTTTTTCGTAACCGATATGTGTGTTCAACGCGGTTACCAACATTAACGAATTATTCAGATGGTGCTCAATGCGGTCAGCATTGGCTTCCACCCCTTCGATGGCATTTTTAGTAAACGAAACGCAAGCATCGCCCAACAGGCGTGCCGACTGTAACAAGTTGGCAATCATCACGGGTTTAAATACATTTAACTGGAAATGGCCCTGCATGCCCCCCACGGTAATGGCGGCATCGTTACCGATAACCTGGGCACAAACCATGGTCAATGCTTCGTTTTGTGTTGGATTGACTTTACCGGGCATGATGGATGATCCGGGTTCGTTGGCAGGAAGGTTCACTTCGCCAATACCACAACGGGGGCCTGAACCCAGGTAACGAATGTTGTTGGCAATATGCATCAAGCTTACGGCTAATTGTTTTAATGCACCCGAAGCTTCTACCACCGCGTCATGTGCTGATAATGCTTCAAATTTATTGGGTGCTGTTTTAAATGGAAATCCGGTCAACTCGGCAATTTTTGCTGCTACCTTTTCGGCATACCCTTTAGGCGTATTCAGTCCTGTACCTACAGCCGTGCCACCCAGGGCCAATTCAGAAAGGTGGTCCAACGTGCTTTTCAAGGCACGCAAACCGTAATCCAGTTGTGCCACATATCCCGAAAACTCTTGTCCCAGTGTCAAAGGGGTGGCATCCATCCAGTGGGTTCTTCCGGTTTTAACCACGTTGGCAAACTCTTTTGCTTTTTTATCCAATGCGTCACGCAGCATTTCCACGCCCGGAATGGTGGTCTCAACAATCATTTTGTATCCTGCAATATGCATGGCAGTAGGGAAGGTATCGTTGGACGATTGTGATTTATTAACATCATCATTTGGGTGCAGAAACTTTTCCTTATCGGTGAGTTGCCCGCCTTTTAGCACATGGCCACGGTTGGCGATAACCTCATTCATATTCATGTTCGATTGAGTACCCGATCCTGTTTGCCAAATAACCAGTGGAAAGTTACCATTGAGTTTTCCTTCTAGAATTTCATCAGCAGCCTTTCCTATGGCATCCGCTTTTTCCTGCGGTAATACACCGAGGTCGGCATTGGTTAAGGCAGCGGCCTTTTTTAAATAAGCAAAGGCTTCAATAATTTCGTGAGGCATCGAAGCTTCAGGGCCAATTTTAAAATTCATTTTCGAGCGTTGTGTTTGAGCACCCCAATATTTATCGGCAGGTACTTTAACTTCACCCATTGTGTCGTGTTCTATTCTGTATTCCATGGTACTGTTTTTAAAAATTAAAATAATTCATTTATATTTTCAGCAGGGTCGCCCCAAACTGCTTTATTATCTTTAACAACAATCGGTCTTTTAATGAGCTTTGGATTTTCCACCATTATTTTCACCCACTCCTCATCTGTAAAATTTTTACCCTTGAAGTTTTGCTTGTAAACGGCCTCCTGGGTACGTATCATCTCCTGAGGCTTTTTGTTCAATTTCATCAATAGGGTAGTAAGCTCCTCTTCTGTGAGCGGGGTTTTAAGATATTCCACCGTCGTGAAATTATCTGTTTTTGTTTTCAGAAATTCAAGTCCTGCACGCGATTTTTTGCACCGCGGATTATGATAAA